>CAZEPL010000036.1:0-35182 GCA_964514135.1 uncultured Spirochaetaceae bacterium
TGCGAGAGCTTCTTGTGTGATTGATTTCGGAAAGAATCCTATAAGTTGTGCGAAGGTCGTAAAGATATATTCTTTATTTTTGATCATCCCAATATTTTTCTGCTTCCTTTTCCATATTCTCTAATCTGTCATAATAATCTGGAAATTCATTAAGATGCGCAAGAGCGATCTTACCAGTCAAGAGTGGATCATTATTTGTTACATTTGTCAGCTCATTAATATTTCCATGTTCAAGTTCAACATCCATCCCCATTCTGAATTGTTCAACATCAAATTTATTCCAATTTATCCCAAGTTTATTTCCAATAGATTCAGCTTCCGCATTACTAAAATATTTTTTTGATGACATGTTATCCCCCTTATTTCATATAATTTTTTACGACTTTCGCCTAACGTCCCCGGTTTAAAAGACGTTTGCTCGACCGAATGGGAGAGAAAATGTGCCGTCAGGCCAAGGAGCGGAGCGACGCCGCTTTTAGACCGTGTTGGCTGTCTGTATGTTTTTGCCGTCCTTCGTTTCATTGTCTCTGCGGGGCGATTTATTTTTTTAATCTTTACAATATTGAGATAAAAGAATCTCAAGTTGCTCTGCCTTCTCTTTGTGTTCTATGCTTTCGAACTTTTTGTATTCCATCATTTTTATTAATTCATTGTATAGATTTGGCATCCTGAGTATTTCAATCAATTGTTCCTTTATCCATTTATCATACGCAATTGGATATTTTCGATTTGTAATAAATAGGGCTTGCAAAAACTCGCCAATTGCATCATAAAGTCTATTAAAAGACTGAAAGTATAGTCCTCTTTCAACATAAAGGGGTATGTGGTGTAAATTGTTCAAACAATACATTTTCACCATTTCAAGCCGTTTTGATCTTTGTGACTCACTATAATAGGGCAGCCAAATTGATTTTAATTTGTCATAATAATCATCACTTTTATAAAGAGGCACAGAATAAGCAATAAAATTTCCAATTGCCAGCTCAAATTCATCAGCTCCTGAAGTCCATTCATGGTAATCCTCTTTAAAATCTCCATCTATAAATTCTAAATCGACATGAGAAAACTTTCCTACTTTTCTAAATTCCTTATATATCATATTAGTTTCATGCTCTTTATTCCACAATTCAATAATGTCAGTTCTTTTGTTCTGTTCAAGTTCGGGCAGGAATAATATTGCAATGTCAAGACAGCTATCTTTAGTTGCTTTACCTCTTGCGCACGAACAGGTTAGTAGAACAGCATTGACATTATCTATTTTAGAGAAATATTCAGTAATTTCTTTTGCAGTTTTAGCATGTAGTTCAGTTGGAAAATGGTTTTTCATTTTTAGTCTTTTTCCTCGCCCCGCCTATAATCAATTTCTTGCTACCTATTAGGCAAAAACATATTGCAGCCAACGTTTTATAGTCGAAATTTAGCTTTTTACATTTTAATTATAAAAAATCTGTATTTCAATAAAGTATCAAACGTAATACTAAAAATTGAAGTTCACATCTATCCCACCTTTCAGGTAAAAAACGTATTTCGCTTTATATAAATTAAATAACCCTTTTTTTTGATTATTTCAAGAAATATTTACTTTTGTTCAGTAACTGATATATGGAGAATAAATATATGGAAGAAGTAAGAATTTTCAAAAAAGAACATGGCACTATCGCAGTCTCATTTAAATATGATAAATCTATAGTAGAAGCTATACATGCAATACCTACAAGAAGATGGGATCCAAAGAAAAAATTATGGTTTTTCCTGGACAAGCCGTATATTAAACAAAAAATCAAACATGTATTCACCGGACATAATATATTGAAGTTAATCCCTTCATCAATTCCAAAGAATATGAAATCTTATTAAAGGAGCTGCAAAGTTTAAAATATAGTAGAAAAACAATTAAAGCATATCTATATTACAATGAAAACTTTATTTCTTTCTGTAATAAATCAGTTTCCGAAATAAATCGACAGGATATTTTGGATTATTTGTCGCATCTTTCAACGCATCATAATTATAGTGTAGCCAGTTTAAATATCGCCATAAGTGCATTAAAATTCTTCTATGGTAAAATATTACATAAACCCTTTATAATAGAGAAAAAAAGGCCTAAAAAAGATAAACATCTTCCAAATGTACTTAATACTGAAGAAATTGTTCACCTATTGAACGCTTCAATAAATATAAAGCACCGGGTTATTCTTGCTCTTGTTTACTCAGGTGGACTTAGAGTTAGCTAGGTAACCAGATTAAAACCGGAAAAATGGCTATTCGAAGGTCAAAATCCCATAAAGCCTTTGAGTATTCGTACAGCAGAAAAGGTTTTTGAAAATGCCTGTAAAATTGCAGGTATTAAAAAAAAGGTCTCAATCCACTGCCTTCGTCATAGTTTTGCTACCCACCTGCTGGAAAATGGCACGGACATTCGTTATATTCAGGAGTTATTGGGGCATGCAAGTAGCAGAACTACTGAGATCTACACCCATGTTGCTAAAAGGGATTTTTTAAAAATTACAAGCCCGCTCGACAAAATTAATTCCCACATAATTTAATTAATAGAGCTTCTTGCAAAAATGTTATTTTTGCAAGAAGCTCCTAAAATGGAAATTGCTAAATTATTATGGTATAAAGAATAAGTATTTTACTAACTTAATATATTTTGAGTTTTGCAATTTCCTCAATATTTATATATAATCAAGAATTCATAAAACAACTGTTTTATTATTTTAAATGAGGTCTCATTCCATTAAACAAAAGTCGCCCCTTCTCTTAATACGGACAAAATGCCGCCGTAACAGGCTATCTCATCACTTTTGTATATTATAATATCACAAAATAAGTTATGTTTCAAAAAAATAATTATTCTTGAGGGCGTGATATGCCGTTGACTCATAGTAGAAATTATGAAGAAAGCAGCACCATTTACACTACATGTAAATCTAAGTGAAAATCGGCGCCTTAGAATATCAACATATTAATAGAGGATTTAACTAAAGAAGCTTGACAAGAATAAGCAGAAAACAATAAGCTAATATAAAAAATAGGAAAACAATGGACTTTTATTCCTACTTGCCTTACATATGGCTCATCCTGGGCTTGATTTTTATCGGTCTTGAGTTTTTTATACCCGGTTTTGTGATTTTTTTCTTTGGGGCGGGAGCCGTCATCATGGCTGTCCTTACAGGACTCATTCCAGGCTTATCTGTTCATATCCCCCTACAAATCATTATCTGGCTTGCCACAAGCATCATGACACTGGGATTTTTTAGAAGATTTTTCCGCAACACATTCCGCGGAAAATTAATAGAAACAGAAGATGAAGAAGAATTTCGGGGAAAGCTGGCCACCGTTGTTGAACCGGTGAGCGAAAACCACCCGGGACGCGTAACCTTTCAGGGTACTACCTGGAAGGCTGTTACCTTCGACCAACCGGCACAGCCGGGAGATACGGTTGAAATAATGAAAAAAGAAAATCTCACCCTCATCGTTTCCAAACGAGAGTGAGCAATGAATATACCGCCTTTAAAAATCGGCGAGTATTTAAAAACTGAAAGGAGCGTATATGGAACAGACCTTGCTGGGCGCGCTTGTCGCTGCCCTGACTTTGGGTATAACTGCATTTATCTTTTCAAAGATCATCTATATAGTGCCTGAAAAATCAGCCTACATCGTTGAGCAGTTCGGGAAATATCATAAAACACTGGAGGCGGGATTCCATATTGTAATTCCGCTCATTCAGCGCATTGCTTACAAACATACCCTCAAGGAGCAGGTTATCGATGTTTCCCCCCAGCTCTGCATCACCAATGATAATGTTCAGGTGGAGGTGGACGGAATTCTCTATTTGATGGTTGTGGACGCTTATAAAGCCAGCTATGGAATTGAAAACTACAGGTTTGCCACCAGCCAGCTGGCCCAGACAACAATGCGCTCGGCCATGGGCAAAATCGAGCTTGACCGCAGTTTTTCGGAAAGGGATACACTCAACAGTTCAATCGTGGAGGCCGTTGATGAGGCTTCGGATCCTTGGGGAATAAAGGTAACGAGATATGAGATACGGGATATCACTCCATCCTTAACCGTACAGGAAGCTATGGAAAAACAGGTACGCGCCGAACGCGAAAAACGAGCGGAAATTCTGATAAGCGAGGGAGAAAAAGAATCCGTTATAAATATTTCCAAAGGTCAGAGACAGGAGGCCATAAATTTAAGCAAAGGCGAGCGCCAGAAACGTGTAAACGAATCCGCAGGCAGAGCCAGAGCCATAGAATTGGTAGCTGAAGCTACTTCTACGGGAATCACCGAAATCGCAAAATCCATACAGCGTCCAAAGGGCGGTGCGGCTGTTTCCATGCGTATTGCGGAACAGTTTATCAATGAGTTCGGCACAATCATCGAGAATGCCACAACCTCTATTTTACCGGCCGATATTGCCCAGCTTAAAGCATTCCTGCGCTCTTTGATTATGGGCAGCTCCGATCAGAAATCAACAAAGCCCGCTGTCGTAAGGAATGCGGACGTCCAAATCAAGAAAAAAGGCAGGGAGGAATAGCCATGTTATTTGATGCATTCGCAATTTTTATCAGTTCGTTCTTAGGAGCGATTGTGCTCATCGCATTAATGAGAAGCATTCGCATCGTACCCAACCAGACCGCCCTGGTAATAGAACGCCTGGGTAAATATTCAAAAACTCTGGGCGCAGGATTCCATATTCTTGTACCTTTTATCGATAGAGAAAGATATAAGCATAACCTTAAAGAGCGCGCTATTGACGTACCGGCTCAGCGCTGTATTACCAAGGATAACGTACGTGTGGAAGTAAACGGGGTCTTGTACTTTAAAGTAGTAGATCCCAGGAAAGCCAGTTACGGAATTGAAAACTTCCAGGTCGGAGCGATCCAGCTGGCACAGACCACAATGCGCTCTGTAATAGGCAAGATAGATCTGGATACAACCTTTGAAGAACGCGACACAATAAATGCCCAGGTTGTAAAAAGCGTGGATGAAGCTTCGGATCCCTGGGGGGTTAAGGTAACACGCTACGAGATTCAAAACATCACCGTGCCCAAAGATATCCTGCATGTCATGGAAGTGCAGATGGAATCGGAACGTATAAAGCGTGCTAAGATTGCCGAGAGTGAGGGCAAGATGCAGGCCCAGATAAATAAGTCCTCAGGTGTTATGAGTGAGCGTATCAACAGGAGTGAGGGTGAAAAGGAGCGGTTTATTAATGAAGCGGAAGGAAAAGCCAAAGAAATCCTGGCAATCTCCCATGCCACTGCCTATGGCATAGAGAAGGTGGCTGATGCCATAACAAAGCAAGGTGGTGAAGATGCTGTAACATTACGGATTGCAGAAGGTTATATTGCCGAGCTTAAAAAACTGGCAAAAAAGAGCACTCAACTCATTTTACCTTTAGACCTCTCCGATTTAGGCTCAATCATGGATGTAATAAAAAATATGCTTAAGGGAGATGTACTTAGCAAATAACAAACTTATTCTATACCTCTATCAATGAGTTCCCATAGACGGTCGGTTAAAATCACCACACTTGAGACAAAACCAATAATAATTCCAAGTTTTAAAAGTGTTTCCTCTGTTTTTGTCCAGCCGTTTTTATCCACAAAGATAACCGCACCGGGTCCCACTTCCTGAGTCATAGACAGTTTTTGTTTAGAACCGTCACGAAACAAAAGATAAACTCCGTTGGGATCACCAGTTTCCGAAATTCCGCCTGAAGCCAATAAATAGTCGGAAACCGTATAACCGGAAAGATAAGTCTTCTCGCCCGAGCTGTTTACCTCTCCGGCCACAAAGACCTTGAGTATGATCATAGGAATAACCAGATGATCTCCCGGCTGCAGGGCCAGATCGAAGGACGGATCTCTGGTTCTCCACAGCTTTTCCACGTCAATAGGGATCTTTTCATCCTGAGTTTTTCGGATTATATAACTGTCTTTACCTTTGGCAAAGGGTGTGGGTCCTCCCAAATTATCCAGCAGGGTGAGTATGGTAATCCCCGGGAAATAGGGGATGTTTACTAAAATCGGCTTTACCATAATATTTATGGGCTCACCCTCTTTGATGGGCAGACCGAACAAGGCGCCTTCGGCCATAATCATTTCGCTGCTTTCGTAAGACGAATGGATGGATATTAGATCTCCATGGCTTAAGACAACTGATTGAGCCTGATTGATATTTACGGTCTCGATTTCATACTTACCCTCTTCGGCCACACGCAGCAGCTCGATTTTGGATACCAGGGCATTGGGCAGGGGTCCGCCTGCGTAATCTATCAGATCTTGCAGTGTTTCTCCGGGCACTAACTCATAAAACCCGGCGTATGTCACTGCTCCTTTAAGATTGACTATTATCTCCGCATGCGGAATATAGAGCTTGTCCCCCCTCTTCAAATACGGGTTTTGGGACAGGTCCGCATTCACCACATATCGGGAAAGATCCAGTTTTATAGCCTCTTCACCTCTTAAAAGCTGAACCTGACGAAAACTGGCTCCCTTCTTTAATCCTCCGGCCAATACAATGGCGTCTGCTACACGATTAATGGGGATTACAGTTACAAAACCCGGTCTGTTTACTCCGCCGTAGACAAACACATCATAATGGGCGGGTACTTTGAGTACAATATCCACATACTGCAGAGGAACACGGGCGCGGATACCATTGACCACCTTCTTGCGCATTTCAGCAAAGGTCATTCCCTTTACGTCTATGATTCCGATGTAAGGTACATTTAATTTATAGGTATCCTCCAAAAAAAGGGGATAACTATAGTTCCGTTGAAAATCAACAATGATCTCCAATTTATACAGATCACCGGGAGTGCATTCATAATCAATAGGATTGAACAGATCCAACGGATTGATATCCTTGGGAATATCCCTAAGAGAGAACTGCTGTCCGAACCCCAGTTTTCTATCATCTTCTTGAGAAAAAACAGAAGAGCATACCAGCACTATACAAAATATAAAAAATATTATTCGCTTCATCATGGTCGCATATTATATATTTCATTATAATACGTCAAGTAGATCGATTTCTGCTTGACGTATCTTACGATATTAACACCAGACAACCTAAAATATAGCACTAAATCTCCCTTTTTCTTAAGGAAATTGCAAAAACTAGTTTGTTTACCTAGTCCTTATCGGTAAAGAATAATTAGAGTTTTATTATAATAATTTTGCCATTGCCTCATGTTGATTTACCAATCAAGAACAGGTATACTGGAATTTATAGACAAAAAAGCTTATATAAAGAAAGCTTCATGACATAGGGTCTATTTTAGATATTTACCGGAGGCTTAACAGAGATGAAAATTGATAAACTGATGTATACCAAGTACCTGAAAGAATTTAAAGCCGGCCAGACGATTTTTTCCGAAGGCGACAGCGGTGACGAAATGTATATTATCATCCAAGGTTCCGTGGAAATACGAAAAAGCACAACCGTTTCAACTACTAAGACTCTCATTGTTTTACAAAAAGGCGATATTTTCGGTGAAATGAGTATCATCGAGAATAAACCGCGTTCGGCCACCGCGATTACCACAATGCCTACCAAATTACTCTGTATGAACGAGGATCTCTTTGAATCCGTACTTAAAAAAAACAGTGATTTCGCAGGAAAAATTATAAAGATGCTGGCAGAGCGCCTGCGAAAAACAAATGCCATAATAAAAAATATTATGAGTACCAACAAACAAAACCAAATTCACATGGGACTTTACCAGTATGCCGAGGCTCACGGTACGTCCACCTATAAGGGCTATCGAGTAAACATAGAACAGTTTGTGGAATGGGCCGCGGATCATCTGGGTATTCCCCCGCAAGAGACAAACTCCATTCTTGATTCTCTTGAAAAGAGAAAATTAATAAAAGTATCCGCTTTGGGCAAACATGAAGTAATTATACACAAAAGATAACCGGACAGCTACTGTTCAATCATTTGTGACAGTTTTCTGTACAGATGTTTGATCTGCAGGATGTTTTCCTTCCTGATCATATCCGCAGGCTCGTCAATTATACTCTCCAAACTGGATAGGCTCTCCAATAATGCCTTATGAATATCCAATTCACTCGAGTACCAGTAAATCCCTGCGCCGTTTGTGTTCAGTGCTAAGAATCCCAATCGTCTCTGTTTCTTCTGCTTTCTGCAAAGACAGAGTATGCAATCTATAAACCTGCATAATTCATTACTCTGCGTTTGAAAATTGAAGTTCTTTTGCACGGGCCACCTGTAAATAATCCCGTCTTCGGGCTTAAGCCAGCCCGCTGCCTTTAAGATGGTATTCAGGCGCATGCCGGAAAGTATTTCGTAGTGTTCAAAAAGTATTTTCCCGCGCAGACGTTTATAATTCGGCAGATAATTTACATTAATATGCTCAAGAATTCCTTTTAAACGGTCCCAGGGAAGGAGTACTGTTTTTTTACCTTTATGCATGACAATTTTGAAGTTCTCCCGGCCGATTTTTATCTGATTGGTAAAATCCCGTTCCGCATGCTTGACATGTTCGCCCCTGCTTCTTCCTTTTAATTCATCCAGGAGGTTGGGCGAGATACGCTTTATCCATTCGGGCTTTAGGGAAGAAACGGAACGCGCATACACTCTTGATGTCTTTACAACCTCACCGGCCACAATATACTCCGGTCTGGTCTTAAACATTACCGAACCCGGATGAATCTGAATACTTCCGGCCGTAAGGCTTCTGTACATCCCCTGCTTATTTTTGATGCACACAAACTGAATAAGACCCCGGGAGATCGCAGTCAGATAATCGGCCATACTGCCGCCGCTCTGCATGGGGATACCAATCTCACCTACTATTTCTTCCAGCTGAACTTTAACATTACAGATCTCATCCATCACCTTTTTATCAAGATAATACTGCTTACAGAAGCTCTCTTTATCTTTACTGTTTTTATACATGCGGTAAAGTTTGAGATATGATAAAAAATCACCGAACGGGTGTGAAAACGCATGGTGGCCTTTACGAGCTTCCATTTCTTCGCCCGGCGGCAATACAAAGGGATTATTCGTTGTTAAAAAGGAAGCCGCTATCAATACCTCCTCAAGCACCGCGGGGTAGCGATAGACTGCTTCTATAATTATCCTCGAGTGGCGGGGAAGCATGGGAAACCTGGCCATCATTCTGCCGATCTCGGTTAACTCCCGCTCACTATTTAAAGCGTCCAATAGGTAAAGCGTTTCAATGGCACTTACGATACCGGAGCGGCCTGGTGGTGCTATAAATTCAAAGTTTTCGAAATCCTTAATACCGATCTCTGCCATACGCATAACAACTTCGGAAAGATCGGTTCTGAATATTTCCTCTGTGGTATAGAGAGCCCTGTGCTCATAATCCTTTTTACCATAGAGGCGATAGCAGATACCCGGTCTTGTTCTGCCCGCCCTGCCCTTACGCTGCTGGGCCGAGGCCTTGGAAATAACGGTTTCTATGAGAGATGAGGTAAATGTTTTGGGATTGTAATAGTTAATTTTCACAAAACCCGAATCAATAACCGCGGTTATCCCGTCTATGGTCACACTTGTCTCGGCAATATTGGTGGCCACGATTATTTTTCGCTTCCCCGGGTAGGTGGAAAACACCCTTTCCTGTTCCTGGCTGGAGAGACGGGCATAAAGAGGGAGCAGCTGCAATTTCTCCTGAGCGGGAAGCGTGGATAAGCTGCTTATGCAGTCCTTAATGGCCTTTTCGCCGGAAAGAAATATCAGAATATCTCCTTGCGCGTTTTTTTCAATATAATACGCGACCTTCTCATGCAATTTTAGCAAAAGGGCATCGTAATTATTTTCCGGCTCCGGCGGATCATACATGATCTCTACCGGATGTATGAAAGAATCTATTTTTACTATGGGACAGTCATCGAAATATACGGAGAAGCTTTCCGGATTAATGGTTGCCGAAGAAATCACCACTCTGAAATCCGCTCTGCGTTCTAAAACATTTTTAAGCAGTCCCAGAATGAAATCTATATTTAAACTGCGCTCATGAGCCTCATCCACCATGATGACGCTGTACTGTGAAAGATCATAATCGTTTTTTATCTCCTGAAGCAGGGTGCCGTCGGTCATAATTTTTATTTTGGTGCTTGAATCTGTTCGATCTTCAAAACGCATCTTGTAACCGATGGTATCGGGGATCTGCTTGTTTAACTGCTGTGCTATGTACTCGGTAACCGATACCGCGGCAATACGTCTTGGCTGAGTCACTCCGACCATGCCTTTACCCTTGCACCACTCATGAAAGAGAATTTGTGGAATTTGTGTTGTTTTTCCGGAGCCGGTGGGGCTTTCCACCACTACAACCTGGTGCTCTTTTAAAGCAGCGATTATTTTATGTTTTTGCTCATAAACCGGCAGCAGATGTGGATCCATAACGTCCTTTTATTTCTTTCGGTCAAAAAAAGGATTTTTTGCGCTTACACTCAGGGGAATGCCGTAAGCTACCCTGACTTCCGGGCCCAGTAACTTAAGGTTTAGTGCCGCTCTGCCCGCTGAGAACAGAATACGGGTATCTACTCTATGATCGGCCGCTACACTCACCGCCGATCCCAGTGCGATGCCTAAGTCTCCCGTATTAAAGGCACAAATTCCGTTTTGTGCTCTGTTTTCATCACAGTCCGCAAAACCGCAAAAACCGCAACCCGTCAGCCCCAACTGCTCGATCTTTGTTCCGAGAAGCAGGATAGCGGGAACTTGTTGTAAGGTCTCGGCATCCCGCTTAAACACCCCGGCAGATGTTTCGGTATACAGACGCTCCATCTCGGTGATGAGAGGTTTCATATCCTGTTCGCTTAAAAGCATGGTCGCAAGATTGTCTCTTCCCCTGCCCTTTGGGGCAGTGCGGGCTGCCATACACATCAGGCGGGCAACTGCCATTATGCCCTCGGCTTCCAAAATCTTTCCGTTGAGCTTCATATAGCTATGCTAAAGACAAAGCAGCTGTATGTCAATAATATTTTATTAAGAATTCTGTGTGGAATAATTATTCCCGACGTTATAATATATAGTATAAAGAGACCAAGGAGCAGAGCGATGGCACTCCCTAAAAGTGATTTTTGCCTCGATGAAAGCTTTTACAGAGAAGCGCTTAATATTCTGGAGACCATTCCTCTCTATAATCCGGAAGAGATTACAAAGAGAATAAGAAAGTCCAAATACGTAGGCCAGGAGCAGGCTGTTACGGCAGCAAGTCTTATGGCTTACCGGCATGTTACCAGACTGCGCAACATCTTTATTAAAAATATAAATCCCGCGAAGCTGCCGCCGAAAACAAACATGTTATTTGTGGGTCCCACGGGCTGCGGCAAGACATATCTGGTTGAAATTCTGTTTAAAGATATCTTCAAACTACCCACGGTAATTGTTGACATGACCAACTATTCGGAAACCGGTTATGTGGGTCAGGATGTAAGCTCCATCATAACCCGTTTACTCTATGCTTCCGAGCTGAATCCCATCAAAGCCAGTTTCGGTGTTGTCTGTCTCGATGAGTTCGATAAGATAGCATCGGGACAGAACAATGCGGTCTTTGCCGGTGCCGGAACAACCAAGGATGTCTCAGGACTTGGAGTGCAAAGGGAACTGCTCAAAATTGTTGAGTCCAACCAGCTGGTCATTCCGCTCGAGCTCAACCATGCCGATTATGCACCCAAAACCTTAATCTCATCCACTCATATGGCTTTTATCGCCTGCGGTGCTTTTTCCGGATTGAAAGGTATTATCGAACAGGGTAACAGCGAACACATCGGCTTTGGCAGACAGGCCATCGCCGCTTCATGGAACAGGATAGCCGTAAGCTATACCACGGAAGACGTGGATCTGGCTAAAAATTTCATGGCTTACGGGTTTCTGCCCGAACTTATAGGTAGATTCAAACGTCACATACCCTTCCATGCCCTTTCCCGGGAGCAGCTTAAATCAATTCTACATGGCAGAGTACTTGCCCAGTACACCCATGAATTTGAGCTTGAAGGAATTGAATTAAAAATTTCCAATCCGGTTTTAGATACCATTATCGAGGAGAGTTTAAAAAAAGAAACCGGAGCGCGCGGCCTGGAAGCAAGTTTTATAAAGTATCTGGAAAAAGCGGCCTACAAAGCATACTCAAATGCCGAGGTGAAATGCGTGCAGCTCCTCATTAAAAACGATGAGGTTGCGTTTGAACTCTCTTAAACCTCCTGCTCCTCACACATTATTTGAGCTTGTTGAATGGCAGACATCCTTCGGACCGCGCTATCCGGGTTCGGAATCACATAAATGTTTTTCTGCGGAATTGGAAAAACGCTTTAAACCTCATTTCTCCGACTTTCACAAGCAGGAGTTTGAAATTGTGTTAAGGGGAAATATTGTCCAGTGCGGTAACCTTATCGGAGTAATAAAGGCTCATGGGCCTGCACAGGGAAAACCTCTGCTTGTCGGCACTCATTTTGACACACGCCTGCTGGCCGACAACGAACAGGACAATTCCCTGAGGCATAAGCCCATAATCGGCGCCAACGACGGCGGTTCCGGAACAGCTATTCTTTTGGCTCTTGTCGCTGAACTGGCGGGTAAAAAGTTCAGGCGGGATATTTATTGTGTGCTTTTTGATGCCGAAGACGTGGGCAATATCGGGGGGTATGATTTTGCTATGGGTGCGCGCTATTTTACCCAACATCCCCTGCCGCAATTACCGGGTGAAGTGCTCATTCTGGATATGGTGGGCGGGAAAAATATGGTGCTGAATATCGACCTCCATCTGTTTGCCCACAAGCAGAGCTTAAAGTTGGCTCAACATATTATAGGCCTGGGGACAAAGCGGGGATTTGCACCGTTTATTCAAAACAAACCGCGTCAGCATACCTACATTGTCTGCGATCATATACCGTTTCTCAAATTGGGAATCCCGTCTTTTGTATTGATCGATATTGATTACCCGGAATGGCATACGCACGCAGACCTGCCGCAAGCTATGTGTATGGAATCCTTGGACATGATCGCACGTGTGCTTGTTGATTATTTAAGCCAGTATCTCATATCTTAGTGCTCTTAAGTTAAAACCAATACATCAGCTTTTAACTTTATAGCGTTTTTTTATAATGTTATAAAGCGATAAAAGGGTTGCACTGCGTACATTAGTTATACCCGTATCGAGCAGCACGTCGCTTCTATTTGTTTTAAGCCAGTTGAACATCATGGTACAGGCATTCTCCGCACTGCTTGCTGTCTGACAGATGGCAACAAGCTTTCTCATCTCGTCGCGGGCCAGCATCTTCCGTTTACCGGCAACAACCAGCACAAAATGCTTGGCATCTGCTCCTTCTTCGATATCCACCGGATATGGAGCACGAATTTTGGCTTTTGTTTCCCCCGCACGCTTGCTTACATCGGTAAGCTTGCTCATCTCCTGATTTATTCTGTCAACCTGCTGGTTGTGAATTATAACATGAGCCTGTTTAAGCAGGAAAACTAGCCCCTCGGTGTCAATCTTTTTGATCAGGCTCTTTAATTTCTTTGCCAAAAGCTCTTGCTGTGAACTGCCTTTGGCAGCCTTTTCGTCGCTTTGAGTTGTACGCGATTTCGCTGCTTTTGTGGTTTTTGCCATAAAACCCTCCTTTAACCTTACGTATTTTTTAATTCTTTAATTAAATTGAAAATCTCCGCCCAACTGTTCATAAAGATCCAGCATTGACTGCAATCGCTGTTTTTCCAATTTTTCCAAACGGCGCTCGGCATAACCGTTGATACCGTGAAATCCGATTACCACAGTCTCGGAAGCGATAACCTGTTTTATTATGGAGTACAGTTCGGGATACAGATAGTTATCGTACCATTCCGAGTAATTACGCTGGATATGGTTAATACTGCGGTTTACACTGTTAAAACTGGTGCGCACTACAAAGCTCTTGTTAGCGGTTCTAATTGAAAATTTATAGATGAGTAAAATATCTCTATCCCAGCCGTAGGTATGAGCGATCCGCAGCACCAACCAGGGTTTACCAGAGTGTTTTTTGCCGATATGCAGCGCAAAGGTGTTGGTGTATTCCGAGTACTCAGGTTCCGGTCTATACCAGCTAATCCCCGTACTCGCATCATAGCGGCTGATTACCCAATCGGGAACCGACTGCGCATTACCTCCCTGCTGTGCAAAAAGCGCAGGCATACCTATACACAAAAACAAGATACAAATACCGGTTATGGCAAGCCGCATGATTAATCCTCCTAAAGCGATTCTAAATTTGCACCATCTTTATCAAATGTAATGAACATTTACCTATAAATTTGCCTGATAATCGGGCAAATTTAGAATCGCCGGCGCCAATTCCCAAAACACCTCAATTCTCATTTGTTAAAATGAGAATTGCTGATCCTCCCTGATCATATATATACACCATTTTAAATACTATGTCACGAATCATATAAGGAAATTGCTAACTTGTTATAGTAAAAAAAATATGAATTTTTTGATTTCTGCAATTTCCTGGATTTTTAAAATTTTATGGTCTAACGTTTATATGAGGAGTGTTATCTGCAGATAAAAATCAGTTTACGTCTTATTTTTACAGTATGTTTTCTGCTGCCGATCATTTTAAACACATCTGCCCTGAAAAGCAGTGTCAGTATTATTATGCTGGAAATCAAAAACCAAAGCAAAGATACGCAATACGATTATATGGAAAACCTCGTTAAAGCAATTCTGCAGTTTGACTTTGCCACCGTCAAGCAGCTTAAGCTTATAGACAAGACTGCTGTAGAAAAAGCACTGCAGGAGCAGGAGCTGCTGCAGTGCAAGTTGAAATTAGACGAAGCCTTAAATCTTGCTGTCAGCCTGGAGGCCGAATATCTGATAACCGGCAAGTACGTGATGGTCGCTGACGAGTTAGAGATTACTATCTCTCTCTACGAAGTAAAAACACAGCAGCCGGTAAACTATATCGAACAGGGGAGAAGTGAAAATCTTATTCATGCCATTGCCGAGCAGATAGTCTTTCGCCTGACCGGAAAAATGGAGGAGTTTCAGTCCGAACTCTATGAGCGCTCTTTGATTTCACTGATTGATGAAAAAGCCGGCAGTATCTCCCTGCACACAACTCTTAAGGATGCTGAAGTATTCTTAAACGACGAGCTCGTGGGTATTACAACCGGCCTGCTTCACACACCCTTTAAAATTGAAAACCTCAACCCGGGCATGTATGTACTGCGGGTCTACCTTCCGGAATTCGGAGTAATCAAACTGCCCGAAGTAACCTTTCATGACTGGCAGCAGGAGATTGAAATAACCCCCGGCAAACACTACGTAGCCAAAGCCAATATCGAGCACTTTAGTTATTTACTCACCAACTTAATCGAACTGGTATCGGAAAAAGCGGATCTTTCACTTGCAGCGGGAAAGGAAAATTACAATAGATCGCATGAGGTTGTGTTTTTAGACCGCCAGGGGAAAGAAGTAAACCTGACAGCCCACGTGACAGGCAGTATGGAAGGCGATAAAGTCACTATAAAAGCTAAAATTAATCAGAATGAGACGGAACAGGAAATCGAGGATATCTGCGCTTTGGGTGAAAGTAAAAGCATATCAAAAAAAATTGACCGGGTAAAGCTTACTATTACCACGGATTACAAGTATAAAAACAAAGCTATTGTAAGCTACCTCTTAGAGCGTACGGACATTTCAGCCAATATGTAGAAAAAATAAGAACGGACGCTCCTCAAATATCACAATTGAAGCACTCCTCATCTTCCCTCTCTATTTCCACGGTTATATGATCGATCCCCTGTGTGCTCAAAAGTGTGCGCACTTTTGCTTTGATATCCGTACTCTTTTTGACAGGCAGTTTTTTTTCCACAACCACATGCAGGGTTGCCACATGGTACTCTCCGTCCATGGTCCAGACATGGAGGTCGTGTACTGCGCGTACATGCTTAATCTGTTTTAACAATGTGATAATTTTAGAATCATTAAAATCCGCAGGGGCATGCTGTAAAAAGATATTCAGCGTAGCTTTGAGCTGAGGATAAATCTTGGAAAGCACAAACACGGCAATGCACAGCGACAGCAGCGGATCGAGCACGGGCAGATCGCTAAACTGCATAATAATACTGACTACCAATACCGCCGCCCAGCCCAAGACATCTTCCAGCAGGTGGATCATCACTATGCGTTCGGTGATCTTTTTACCGCGCTTAATTTTAAGCACTGCTATGGTATTGACCGCAACACCTAATACAGCCAAAGCTATCATGCCGGGCACATAGACTGAGACCGGCTGGAAAATTCTTTTTACGGCTTCGGAGATGATAAATACCGAACCAATAATCAGTATGACCGCAGTAATGAGGCCGCCAAGTAATGAGAAACGTTTGTATCCGTATGTATAGCGTCTGGTTCTTTTCTTAAAAGAAAGCTTCTCCAAGGCCCAGGAAAGTCCAAGGGCCACACTGTCACCCAAATCATGAAGCGCATCGGATATAATGGCTATGCTGCCCGTAAGAATGCCTCCAACAACCTCTATGCAGGTAAAGATGAGGTTGAGGAAAAAAACGGTTTTTAAATTTCTAACACTGCTGCCGTGCGTGTGATCATGATGCGTGTGACTCTGATGCCTGTCCATACACTCTATTCAAACGATATAAAATAAAGGCAGTTGAAGCTTATTTTTTGCGCCTGCACCTGTTTTACTTCATAGTTCAAGAGATACAGCTTGCCTGAAAGCGTACCGGTTTTGCCTTCGGGATATTCTACGTCAAACAACAGCTTTAAAACTTCAGTCGTAGGTATTCTATGCTCCGCTTTTCCTAGATCCTCAGGCACGCCCAGGTTAGCTTGGTACGTCCCTCGTACATAGAAATTCGTACCGTAACTGAGAAAGGAAAAATTGGGCAGGGTGCTATTCGAAAACTGCAGGCGGGCAATGGTATAGGGCGGTTTGGGGATGGGCATAATATCGGATCTTAAACCCGTTATGGTTCCTTCACCTACCATGGCTATGGTAACCACCGGTATCTGTGATTTTACGCTCCTCTTTACTTTGAATACATTACCCTTAAGCAGCAGTAAAGAAAAATCATTTATGACAAAGTTCTGTATCCACATCTTTTTTACCTGATTTATCTCGCCTTTAACTACTATATCAAAGACAGGTTCCTGGCCGCTAAGCAGAGAGCTATCCTTTGTAGCAAGATACACATTGCTATACCCGTGACCGGGATTATCGATCCTCAGCAACTGGGCTGAAACCAATTCATGTAAATGGCTTAATGAGTTGAGTTCATCAAGCCTTACCGCTTTTTCCTGCGCAATGCATGTCGAAAGTATAAGCAAGACAGCCGGTAGCAGCAGTGCATATGCCAAAGGTGGATTTAAACGATGTAATCTCATTTCAAATTTTCCCTTCTTTTTTAATAGTTGAGGAAATTGCAAAACTCAAAATATAGTAAGTTAGTAAAATACTTATTCTTTATACCATAATAAGTTAGCAATTTCCATTTTAGGAGCTTCTTGCAAAAATGTTATTTTTGCAAGAAGCTCAGTTATTTGTATTAATAATATAACACATATCGGATCAAACAACGAAATAAACCTCAGTAATATTAAAGAGCTTAGGCACCTCTAATTTGTTTTATAAGCTCAAGCGTGGCTTTAATCTGATCCTTAAGCGTTGTGAAATCTTTATTTTTTATCAGTTCTTTTGTAATCAGTTTTGATCCCATACCGACACAGCTTACACCGGCCTCAAACCAGGCGCTCAAGGATTCCCGGGTGGGGTGTACACCACCGGTGGGCATAATTGAGGTCCAGGGACAGGGGCCCTTAACCGCCTTTACAAACTCCGGCCCTCCCACTGCCTGTGCTGGGAATACCTTACATATCTCGACACCCAGACTATGAGCCTCATGGATTTCCGAAATACTGCCGCAGCCCGGCAGGTAAGGAATTTTGCGCTTATTACAAAGCAAAGCGGTTTCTTTATCCAGCACAGGTCCTACAATAAAATTGGCTCCATGGGCTAGATAAAGAACAGCCGTAGGAGCATCGATAATTGAGCCCACTCCGAAAATAACTTCCGGATACTGCTTATACAAGAATTGCTCAATGTCACAAAACAGATCAATAGCGTGGTCACCCCGATTTGTCATCTCCACACAGAAAGCTCCGGCCTTGGCACAGGCCTCAACTATATGCTTGGCGGTATCCGTATCGGGAGTAAAAAAAACAGGTACCATTCCCAGCTCTTCCATACTGCGCAGCACATGCATTCTGCTAAACCTTGCCACATTGTCCTCCTTATAATAGGCATAACCCGCACTTAAAGACGGTCTTTCAAATCTCTCCTGTTATAATACTCCTTTGATTTTTTATGACAAGAGATTTTAACTAAATATTGGTAAATAATTGCTTTTAGGTTATACTGCTATGATTATGACAAAACTAAAGCGAGTTTTAGCGGTTCTGGACGGCGGTGTAGCGGACAGGGTACCCTTTTCCGCTTATATGCATTCCACGGTTCACGACAAGACTTCAGCAGGTTTTATTAAGTTCACGCTTGATTTTTACCGGAAATATGATCCCGATTACATAAAAGTAATGTTCGATGAGCACTACGATCTGCCCGTAACCTATGATTTTGTGCGCTCCAGAGAGGTGTGGCGTCTGCTGGAAGAATTTGACGAGCATATCGGTGCCTTCGGTCGACAGCTGCAAGCCCTCAAGCAGATAAAGGATACGGTAGGCCCCGATGTACCTGTAATCCAGACCATGTTTTTGCCCTTTCATTTCGCTATCCGTCTGGCCTATAAAAGGATACTGGAAGATATTAAGCAGGATCCCCAGTCCGTATTATACGGACTGGATACTATTGCCGAAAATACCATTCGTTTCGGCCGGGCATGTCTTGCTGAGGCGGGAATCGACGGTTTCTTTTTCGGAGCCTACGGCTGTGAACGCTCCTGGCTGAACGAACAGCACTATAAACAGTTTGTCATGCCCTCCGATACTAAGGTTGTCGATGCTCTCAGCGCTGCTCCTGTTACCATTCTGCACATTCACGGTGAAAGCAGCAGCTACTTTACGCTTTTAAAGGACTATCCCTGCAGGGCTCTAAGCTGGGAAGACCGCCTGGCAGGCCCTTCCGTGGCACAAGCACTAACGCTCACGGACAAATGCCTTGTAGGTGGTATCGATCACCACATGGCCCGCTCTTGCAGCCCTGCCGAAATTATAAAGCAAGCTCAAGAAGCTATTGCAGCAGCAGGCGGCAGGCGCCTGATTCTGGCTCCGGGCTGCACCTTTTTACCGGACACACCGCCCGAAAATATTTTGGCGCTTAAACAGGCTGTTACAGGGAGAGAATAACATGAGGTCTGCATTGATATAAAAATGATAATTCATAGGAGGTAATACAGCTTTTTATGTATTACCCCTATAAATCAGCGAGTACCTTTCTTACTGCGTTTAAAAAACATACTACTTTAATAGAGTTTCACAAAGTGGGTAACATAAGAATGCTTGGATTCTACGGAGGTGACCTTGAGTTTTATCTTAACAACCTCTCCGTCTCTTTCGTATAAAGCATTCTTTTCACCCTGAGATAGCCCAACTACTCTAAAGGATCTGGAAGAATTTACATCATGAATATAATAATAATTCTTTTCTCTTTCGACTCTGCCTGTAACAATAATGACATCACCCTTGGATATGTGCTTGTCAGGCTTGTCAGGCTTCTTAGGCGGTCTCGATCCGCCATCATCATCGCCATGTATTACGATGGTTCTGCAGGCTGAAAAAAGCAAGAGAACTCCTATTACCAAGAAAATTACTACTGCGATATTCATCTTTGAATTTTTCATATTAATACCCTCCATTTACTATTTTAGCCAAAAAAAAATTAATTTCACTAGAAAATTTAATTTTTCACTATCAGTTCCACAACTTTTTCACCAAAACCGGCTGTGGAGAGAATCATCTTCTTTGACAAACCCTTGTGCGCCAGGTCAGCCGTCCTGAAACCGGCAACGAGTATGCCTGCCAGTGCCTGCCAGATTTCGTCCGCCTCTTGCTGCAGCCCGAAACACTTTTCCAGCATAAAAGCCACACTGCCTATCATGGAATAAGGATTGGCGATATTCTTACCCGCAATATCGGGAGCCGAGCCGTGAGCCGGTTCCACGTAGCCCTTGTCCGGACCCATACACGCCGAAGGCATCAGACCTAATGAACCTAAAATACCACCCGCCTGGTCGGTGAGGATATCTCCCTGCATATTCTCCAAAAGCATGACTCCGTTGAATTGAGTAGGATTCTTTATCAGTTGAAAGGCCGCATTATCCACCAGGATGGATGTATAGTCTACTTCAGGGTATTCCTGTTTTACTTCCTCGACCACAGAGTTCCAAAAGCGTGAAGTAGCCAAAATATTGGCTTTGTGCACGTTTGCCAGGCGCTTGTTACGGCGCATGGCCTCTTTAAAAGCCACATGCGCGATTCTATTAACATCTCCATAATTGTAGACACAGATATCTTTGGCATATTCGTTGTGTGTCTCCCGGCCTTCTATCTTTTCTCCAAAATAGATGCCCCCAACCAGCTCGCGAATCATCATGATATCTATACCCTGCCCCACTACCTCCTGCTTTAAGGGTGAGAAGCAGCTTAACTGTGCCGGCAGTACAATGGGTCTAAAGTTGGCAAAAGTGTCATAACGCTCCCGCAGCGGTAAGATAGCCGCCTTTTCAGGGCGCTCAGGTAATGGAATCAGCTCCATCTGAGCAACAGAAAGCCCCACCGGTCCTTTAATAATGGCATCCGCCTCATCGCAGACCAGACGCGTCTGTTCCGGAAACGATGCTCCGTGACTAAAATAGGCTCCCGCTCCGAAGGGAGCGTGCCGGCAGTGAAACGAATGGCCGTATTTTTGAGCTACGGCTTCCAGTACTTTTAATCCCTGGACGGTTATCTCAGGACCGATCCCGTCCCCTGCCAAAACGGCGATGTGTTTGTGCATATCTTATCCTTTTTGATTTTGATTGTTTGTAACTCGCTTAATTATTAAATCTATTACTGTATTTTTCATCGGTAAAATAACCGGAAAAATCCTCAGTACTCCATTTTACTACACCGATCTCCTTTGGATAATACTCAAGCTTCAGCTCCAGAAATTTTTTATTGCAATCCGAATCACAGCGCAGCTCGAAAATGAACTCATCTTCTTTCTTTTGAGATACGGCCACAATTTCGTATGTTGCGGAAAGATCCCGCACATCTATTATGATGAGGGGATGCTCCTTATCAGTGATATCAAAAGCAATTGAATAGTTATCACCCTCAGGGCTTTCGGCAATGTGAAAGCTGCCGGAAGTTTGTTCAAGCTGGATGTATTTTTCAGGAAATGCCTTCAGCATACGAAAGAGAAAATACGTCTCCGATTTGGTAAGATGCGCCCCAAAAACCCATCCCTGCAGAGGCTCACCCGTGTCCGTCATCCTGAGCAGCTCAATCTTAGTCCACCTGCCTCTGGCACCGGCAATAGTAATTTCGGGACCGGCCCGCTCCAGGATGATCACCTTTTCTTTATACTCCAGCAGCAGAATTTTTTTGGAATCCAGCCCCGGCCATTCTCTGAACCAGAGCCCCGCAGGTGCGGTAATCCAACCGATCTCCTGTGCGGCAAGCGTACTGCTCACGAGCAGGATAAAAAAAAGCATGAAAATAAACTTGAATGATCTTTTGTTCATAACGTTCTCGCAGTATATCTAAAAAATAACGGTGTATCAATAACAAAGCCTGGAACTGACTCAAAAAAGAAGCAGAACCAGGCTTTAGCTGTGCATTAATTGTAGTGCCGCTTTTTAATCCGGCTCTAGGTACCCCTGTTTTTCATATTTTTCCAGCAGCTTACTTAAATCCTGCTTTGATTTTTGAAAGCTTAAGGAGTTTAATATCTTGTAGAGTTGCTTTTTTTCCACCAGTTTGGGATAAAGCGTAAGCACTACCTCCAGCTTGTCGTCATCGAACTTGAATACATTCAATATACGGATGAGCTGCTCCACCGAATAATAGGCATCAACGGATCGTTTAAACAGCTCATATTTTTGTTCCCAGGTCTGACCGATCTTCTTCAGCTTCTGGATAAGCTTATTAAATTTTTGATCGAGCATGGGATTTTGCGCCTGCTGCCTGCGATCATCTCTTTCCAGCGAACCTACAAGCACCATAAGATCATTCATGGTTTTTATGGCCTGCCTGCGCTCGTTGAATGAGAGTACCGAGATATATTTGGTTTCAATAAACTCTAATTTCTGCTTAATTTCCGCTGTTTTTTTAGACAGGGGATCGTAGTTGTTTTTACTTTCCGAGAAGTTGGCAAATACCAGCAAAAACACACAGGGAATAAGTAAGATAAGTTTCTTCATTTTACACACCTCCAATTAAGAGATTGTTCATATCATATTAATTCGCGAAAAACATAATACAAAACATAAAATGGTTTTAAGGTGGCAATAGTTACAATTAATTATTTTTTATCTTTTGCTGCCAGCAGCAGATAGCTGCGTAAAGAATTGGCCGGACCGATATACTCTTTGGCCTGCAAATACACTACAATCCTTTCCTTCCACAAGTATAAGGCGCTGCTGATTTGGAGCGCACAGCTCTGCACAGAGCACATTGGATCCCGTGCGGCAGACTTGTTTTTTCTCGTATTCTGTATTAGCTTTATACTAAAGTATGTCTGTATATGCCTAGGCACAAATCCTAACGTTA
The DNA here is from genome assembly GCA_964514135.1 of uncultured Spirochaetaceae bacterium. GTDB lineage: Bacteria > Spirochaetota > Spirochaetia > SZUA-6 > RPPD01 > JAFGGG01. Next base: position 22,775 of record CAZEPL010000036.1, read on the forward strand.
GTATGCGATTATTGATAAGAAAGGTTAAAAACATGCAAAACCTTGATTACGGTGTAATAGGAAACTGCACCAGTGCAGCCTTAATTTCCAAAACAGGCAGTATCGCTTGGTGCTGTCTGCCGTATTTTAACTCACCTTCTCTATTTGCCAAATTACTTGATGTGGAAAAAGGCGGAGAATTCGGATTCACCGTTGACCCGGATTACGCGATTAACCAGTACTATTTTAAAAAAACCAATATCCTGTGTACCCATTTCAGTAACGGAGAAGATGTTTTTGAAGTAATCGATTATATGCCCAGACATAAAACCAACCGTGGCCGCTACCACTGCCCGCCGGATATCGTACGCTATATCCATTATATTTCAGGAAGTCCTGAGCTGCGGGTCATTTATAATCCCCGACTGGGTTATGCCCAGTATGAAACAAAAAACCAGCTCATTGATGATTATATTAAGAGTTTCACAGTTAAGGGCCTTTACGAGTCCGTATATCTGTACTCCGATTTTCCGCTCAAAGACATCCTGGCAGGAGAAAAAATACGCTTCGCGGAAGATCATTATTTTCTATTAAGTTACAATCAGAAACTACTACCCCACAACATTGATAAAATATATTTTGATTATGAACGCACCAAAGTCTATTGGCTGGACTGGGTTGACCGTACCGTTACACTCACCTGCTACTCGGATGCCATCATTCGCAGTGCGCTGGTACTCAAACTGCTCTCTTTTCAAAAAACAGGTGCCATCCTGGCCGCGGTGACCACCTCCTTGCCCGAAGTGCTGGGAGGTGTGCGTAATTGGGACTACCGCTTCTGCTGGATCCGGGATGCCTCCATGATCATCTCCATATTAAAGTCTCTGAACCACCATAACGTGGCGTCCAGGTTTTTGAATTTCATCCTTGATGTTATCCCTTATAAAGATGAAAAGATTCAGATTATGTACGGCATACGGGGTGAGAAAAAACTTGTGGAAAAGGAGCTCGCCTGGATGGGCGGCTATGAGGGGTCGCAGCCCGTACGCGTAGGCAACAGCGCTCATTTACAGAAGCAAAATGATATCTATGGAGTGCTCCTGGATGTTATCTATTTTTACTTCAAAGAGTTTCGTCATACCCTGGCCATCAGTGAAGACCTGTGGACTATTGTACGCAGTCTGCTGCGTACTCTGGAAACACACTGGATGAAGCCCGACAAAGGCATCTGGGAGTTCCGCAGTAACAACCATCACTTCACCTTCTCCAAAGTACTCTGCTGGGTTGCCTTCGACCGCGGCCAGAAGATCGCCGAGCTGTTGGGCAAAACAAGCTATGCCGCTAAATGGGAAAAAATAAAAAACAGTATCAAGAAAAATATCTATAGTAAGGGCTGGAATTCCGCCATAGGAGCGTTCACCCAGACGTACGGGTCCCAAGCAATGGATGCCGCCAACCTGCTTATGCACTCCTATGGTTTTATCCAGTCCCATGATCCCAAATATATAAGCACGGTCAAACGTATTAAAGAGCAACTCTGTGTAAACGGCTTATTATACCGCTACCGCACCGAAGACGACTTCGGCCAGCCCGAAACCGCGTTTATAGTTTGTACCTTCTGGATGATTAAAAGTCTTTTTCTGATCGGAGAGAAGAAGGAAGCTCAAACCATGTTCGAAAATCTGCTTAAGCACGCTAATCATCTTGGGCTGTTCAGCGAAGGCATGGATTTTAACAACAAGCGGCTGCTGGGTAATTTTCCTCAAGGCTACTCGCACCTGGCCCTGATCGACGCGGCACTTACCCTATCGGGCGGAACAGATCAAAACGAGCAGCACATTGAAGATTTTGTTCATACCCACTGATTAAAAAAGAGAGGATGCATTATGAAAAAGATAATATTAATTTCCAACCGCCTGCCTGTGAATATCAGTAAAAAACAGGATGCCTTCGATGCCAAACCCAGCATCGGCGGTTTGGCCACGGGACTGAAAAGTGTGTATGAAAAAAGAAACTGCATCTGGCTGGGCTGGAGCGGCTTGACTGCGGAAGAGGTCACTGCCGAGCAAAAAATACAGATCGCGGATAAAGTATGCAAAAACTACAAGTGCATCCCACTCTTTCTGACGCAGGCCGACCTCCAGTTATACTATTTCGGTTTTTCCAACAACACCATCTGGCCTTTGTTTCACTATTTCACGGATCAAGCGGATTTCAGCCACGAACCGTGGCAGGCATATAAAAAGGTGAACAAGCTGTTTTTTAAGCGAGTAAAAGATTTGATTGAACCCGAAGACGACATCTGGATTCATGACTATCAGTTAATGCTCCTCCCCCGCCTGATTAAAGACAAATTCCCTGATAACAGAGTGGGTTTTTTTCTGCATATTCCCTTTCCCTCTTTTGAGGTGTTCAGGCTGCTGCCCTGGCGCGATGAAATACTGCAAGGATTGTTGGGCGCGGACCTGATAGGTTTTCATACCTACGACTATGTACGCCACTTTTTAAGCAGCGTGCGCCGCCTGCTGGGTTTGGAGCACAATTTAGGCTCCATAACACTTAAAAACAGAATTATTAAAACGGATGTCTTTCCCATGGGCATTGATTATAAGAAGTATGCAGGGGCTTATGCCAAAAAGCAGATAAAAACGGAGATTGCCGAAATGCAAAAAAAGGTGGGTCAAAGAAAGGTTGTGCTCTCCATTGACAGGCTGGACTATACCAAGGGCATTCCGCAGCGTCTTAAGGCATTTGATGCTTTTTTAAACACATATCAGGAATATAAAGAAAAAATCAGCCTGCTTTTAATTGTGGCGCCGTCCCGGACCAAGGTTTCGCAGTATAAAAAGCTCCAGCGCGAAGTGGACGAGCTGGTGAGCAACATAAACGGGAAATACGGTACCATGGGGTGGGTACCCATCTGGTACTTCTTCCGCTCTTTTCCCTTTAATAAACTGATTGCCCTGTACCAGATGGCGGATATTCTGCTGGTAACCCCGCTGCGCGACGGCATGAATCTGGTGGCCAAAGAATATTTGGCAGCCAAGAACGATAACAAAGGTGTACTGATAATAAGCGAAACAGCGGGAGCTGCCAGAGAGCTGGGCGAGGCTCTTATTGTCAATGCCAACAACATCGAACAGATAGCCACAGCCGTGAAAACGGCACTGGAACTATCCGATGAGGAGATTATAGAAAGAAATATTATTATGAAAGAGCGCCTGCAGAGATATGACATTGAATACTGGAGTAAGGATTTTTTAGACAAACTGGAACAGACACAGGAGCAGCAACAGTATCTTAAAGTAAAGCGGCTGAAGCCTGCATTGATAACAACCATTATTAAAAAGTATAAAAAGGCATCCAGGCGTCTTCTGCTGCTTGATTACGACGGAACGCTACGCTCTTTTGAAAAAACTCCGCAAAAGGCAGTACCGGATAAGGAACTGCTGGTACTACTTGCATCTTTGGCAGATAATCCAGATAACGAAATCGTGATTGTAAGCGGCAGAGACAAAGATACCTTGGAGAACTGGTTTCAGGGACTGCCCGCGGGTCTGGTTGCGGGTCACGGTATCTGGTATAAAGAGCGCGGCGCTGAGTGGCAGCTGCAGGAAGTGCTGGACAACAACTGGAAAGATGTAATCAGACCGCTGCTGGAGGTTTTCACAGACCGCACACCCGGTGCCATGGTGGAAGAAAAATCCCACTCGCTGGCCTGGCACTACCGTAAATCCGAACCCGAACTGGCAACCATCAGGGTAAGCGAACTGAAAGATGCCTTGTTGAATCTAACGGATAATTACAATCTTGGTTTTATGACCGGGCACAAGGTCATAGAGATAAAGGATATGAATACAAATAAGGGAGTGGCCGTAGCGCGCTGGCTGGGTAAAAGTAACTGGGACTTTATTTTTGCGGCCGGCGACGATTATACCGATGAGGACATGTTTGCCATTCTGCCTGAAACAGCCGTAACCATTCGCGTGGGATATGATATCTCAAACGCACACTATATGGTGGATTCCGTGGATGAGATCAGAAAACTGCTCGTTCGCTTTAATAAGGGAAAGTAGCAGACCTCAGGTCCGGCCTAAAATTGGCGAGGGCCTTGGCTTGGATTAACTGGCCACTCCTGACTCAGTAAGGAACCGTGTTTGGATTCGCGGGCACCGGCACTTACAGTCGTCGCGCTACCCTTCCAGAACCATAACCAGCCGATCCTTAAGGCGGCCTTTGGCTGTGGTATTTTTCTGTTTGAGGTATTTCTTTACCCGCGGGACTCTTGTCTGCAGCTGCCTGAGCATGAGTACTGCCGCCATCTCATAGACATTGTCGGGGATGGCGATAAGCTCAACCACAGGATCCAGGAGTGTGATATCCTTTCCGTCTACGATATTATTGAAGATCACATCCAACTCCGGACCTAAAAGGATTTTTTGCCCTTCACTTTCAGTCAGCCCCATAAGTCGTCCCAGCTCTCTACGGGTTTCCGCGGCAATGGGTGTGTTGTTGGCTAAGAGAATGCACTTTTCGATTACTGCTTTGGCTGTTTGAAAGGTGTAATCACCCTGTCCCTTTTTCATACCTCGCCAAAAGTGATAGTAGTAGGCGGGCAGTCCCTTAAAATAGGACTCGATGGTCACATAAGCTTTCAATTTATTCTGTGACGCTCCCTTGGTTTCAAACTCACATACCAGCAGTATATACTGTAAGAAGGGATGTTTTTGTACCAGCGTTGATAATATCCGCTCTGATTCCGCCCAGTTGTTTTGAAAGAAATACTTTATTCCCATTAAGGTCTGCCGGCTCTGTTTGTCCGGGTAGCGGTCAGCATCGGAAATTTTTACTTCCAGTTCGCTTAAGGTGGCAAAAAGTTTTCCGTCATCGATGGCACCGAGATAACGCAGATACTCCAAATCCATACAGGCGGCCAAGAGGGCGTTGTTTACATCCTGAAGCTGTTCGTAAAAAGTGGAGGCCTGTACTCCCTGACCTATAATATAATCATACATCAGCTGATAAGTATCCAGAATCTCTATGGCTCTTTTATACTCATCCCGTGTAAGCACACCGTCAAAATAAAAGTTGAGGTCCTCTTTGGTCATCTGCTCCTTATCCTTTGGCCATTGCTGATTATAGAGCTCGTAGGCCTGGTCTTTTTCCCCTAATTGATAGAGTGAGCGTGCTTTTAAAAAATAACTTAACGATTCATCTTGTGACATAGAAAGTGCCTTTTCCGCATACTCAAGCGAAGCTTGGGCATTGCCGCGAATATAGTTTGCGATACCCAGAAAGTAATAGAGTTCTGTTTTAAGCCTGTCATCACCTGTAGTGTGCACAAGCTCCTCTCCTCTGTTTAAGTAAGAAGAGGCCTTTCCCATATCTCCCGAATCCAGAAGCATGACTCCCAGCTTGAGCTTAAGCTCCAGCTTGTCCGGGTACTGCTGATCGAGCTCAAGCAGGGCATTGAACAGCTCTATACCGCTTTTTTCTTCCATAAGAAGTGTCAGCTGCTGCTGAAACTCGCTGTCCCCGGTACAGGAAGAAATAAACAGGCCGGCGGCAGCTGCTAAGCATACGATAATACAAATATACGAAATCTTTTTCATAGCGACCTCAACTATATGGGGTTAGGATTTTATTGTCAATGAACGAAACACATTTTTGGTGTCAAGAAATTAATCCTTACAATATACTTACTTCCTTAACATCCATAATCATTCTAAATTGTATATATGCATATTTTCAACTGTTGCAGGTGAAAATCTTTTTAATTCATTTTGCTTTGCGCTATTTTATGGAAATGAATTTTATCTGTCAATCTATTTGCTTTGTGTAAACGGCCCCGCAATTTAGAAATGTCCTCTATGTTCAGCCGCCATTTTTATTTTTTCTTAATTGCAATTGCTTATTATATTTTTTAACTCTTTCTCTAATGTATTGTATTCTCTCTTTATCACTCATATCTTTTGTTTCCTCATAATGCTTGTCACGTATTCTTCTTATCCAACTAACAGTACTAAATGGTTTCCCTTGCCTGGTTTCAATTTGTTTTAATACATCGGCTTTATAGTACCTTTCACCGCAAAACCCACACTCTTCACAAGGCACATTTTCTACTACCATGAATTCGCCTTCGCGCTTGAACATATAATCTACTTCTTTTTTAATGTATTTTTTATTTCCACAAAAATTACATTGTTTGTCCATTTCTTTTCTACCGTTATAATATATATTATGCTTATTTCAGTTTTTATATTATATTACTTTATGGTATAATATAATATGAAGTCCTTAAAAAAATTGGTTATTGAAAGACTAAAGAAATTACCAGATGATGTCTCTTTAGAAGATATCATGTATGAAATCAATTTTATTGCTCAAGTAGTCGAAGGTCTTAAAGATGCCAAACGCTGTAATACTATTACTACAAAAGAATTATTAAACAAAGTTGAGCAATGGGCAAGGTGATCTTGATTTAGAAGACGGCGACTTATTTATAATCTATTCATTGAAATGATTCATCCGGAATCTTGGGTGTGTTTTTTATCCATACCTATTGGAAACAATATTACTTTTTACTATAGTCTTCTTATGAAAAAATATACTATTACTGCTTATATAGAAAAAGATCCAGACACCGGGTATTATGTCGGAATTGTTCCCGATATTTCAAGTGCTCATACACAGGCGGAAACACTGGATGAGCTTCATAAGAATTTAAAAGAAGTTATAGAACTATGCATCGAAGAAATGTCTCCGGAAGATCGTAAAGCAATCCCTCAATTTATTGGTATCCAAAGCATTGAGGTTGCTGTGTGAGTCGCCTTAAACTCATAAACACTCAAACCATCGCAAAGCTTCTTTTCTCTTTAGGTTTTAATAAAAACGAAAAAAAGGAAAGCCCACATTCTACAAACATTCCGACGGCCGGACCACTACAATCCCTCACCATCCAGGGCGATTATTAGTACGGCCTCTTATAAGAAAAATATTGAGAGATATTGAATTGTCTTTTAAGGAATATAATAAGTTATTAAAAAATCTATAATAAATTACAATGGGACATTTTTTTACTCATAAAATCAGATGTATTTTTTCACCCCCACGGGTAATTTTGTTAATCCCGTTTCTGTTTTGCCTTCTTTATTTATTCTTGCTGTCCAGTATTTAAACGTGTTGTAATTCAGGCTGTTTTCCCGGCAATATTTCTGCTAGCTTAAACCGCTGTTTTTATATCTTTCTATATGCTCCTGCCAATACTCCCTTTTGTTCTCTGCCATATCTTTCTCCTTTAAGGCTAATATGGCTACATTTTCTTATTTCTTTAAAGATGCGGTTCTTTTAACGGTTAGAAAGAAAATGCTTTAACCCAAAAACAACTTTCTGAGAAAATAGGTGTAAGTTGGCATTTAATATCTGATTATGAGCGCGGAAAAGCACATCTTAATGACGTCATAATTTATAGAATTGCCTTAGCCTTAAATTTAAGTGCTGATGATATACTTGGTATAAATAACAAAAACCATAGGCATGAGCCCAGTTTACGCATAATGAAGAAATTGCATAGTATCGAAAAATTAGATTCTTTAAAACAGAAAAAAATATTAAGTACACTCGATGATCTCATTAGAGCTAACTCTTAAAACTCCTCTCTTTTTTAAGTTGTTGAAAATCATTATTTGTGCTATTTTTTATGTATGATAACATTAGAAGAAATAAAATCCGCAGTTAAACACTTACCGCAAAACGAATATAGACGCTTTAGAAACTTGTTCGATAAATATGAATCAAATCAGTGGGACAAGAAAATTGAGGCTGATGTAAAATCCGGAAAACTTGATGAAATCGCCAATAATGCTTTAAATGATTATCATTCCGGTAAGTAAGTTTTAAAGAGGGGTAATTTATGTCTTCTACATACCATGAAAATAATGAAACGGAATATCTTCTAAAAAATGAAGACAACAAACAACATCTTCTTAAAGCTATCGAGAATGTAAATAATAATGAGAATGTAGTGGAAGTGCCACTGGAAAATTTTAAATTAGAAAAACCTTTATAGTAGAATTAGTTACTTTAATGGTATAGTATTACATAGATGTCGCCTACATTATTTCGCTATAGAAATCTAAGGTTCTTTGTCAACAGCCGTGAAGAAACACGAAAGCACGTGCATGTGCAAAACCCGGATGGTGAAGTAAAAATATGGCTCGAACCGGAAATAGAACTTGCCAAAAATTACGGCGTCAAAGATAAGGATCTAAAAGAAATCCTTAGAATTATAGGAGAAAAAGCTCATGAGTTTAAAAAGCTCTGGAACCAACATTTCAGCCTGTGAAGTCACTGATATTAATAAAAACGGTATTTGGGTATTAATAGACGATAAAGAATATTTTATCTCTTTCTCAGACTATCCTGCATTTAAAAATATGTCCGTAAAAGATATTTTTGACTTTGAATATTACCCGCCGTCTCATCTTCGTTGGGAAAAGATTGATGCTGATATTGAACTGGATGCTTTAGAAAATCCGGAACAATTTCCGCTTTTATTTCAATAGATATAATCCCCAATCATAGCTTCCTATAATGCTCATTTTCCGCCTTAAGTACAACTATGTCACCACCCTCTTGGTAAGCCTTGGCATATTTTCCGCTTTCTCCTTCCCTGAAATCAAATTCTTTTAACATGTCATTATCTTTATTATCCTTCATACTCTTCATTTATTTCTTAATTTCATTGCCATTTTGCTTAATTCTTTAACAGATTTGTCTTTCCATAAATCCTTTTGCCATTTTGTATAATCAAATTTATCTCTCTGCAGTAATGCAATAAACCTTTCCGCCATTGCTTCTCCCAATTTTTCTGTTAATATTTTATAGCCACTTATCTTTAGCTCTGTGTCAGATATCATTCCTTTTCCTCCATTAACTCAATTAACTCAGATGTATTTTTTCACCCCCACGGGTGACATTGGTTTATATTTATACTATTTTATTAACTATGAGTAAAGAAAATCGATCAAAATTAAACCAATTACTCTATGATAATCCCAAAGATATCGTGCTTACTTCAAATTATCTTTTTAAACAAGGGTTCAGTTACGAATTGATACACAGATATAAAAAGAGTAACTGGTTAACTCAAATCGACAGAGGTGCTTATATATTAACAGGTAACAAAGTTGATTGGAAAGGAGCTCTTTTTAGCTGTCAAAAGCAATTAAGCTTAAATATCTATGCAGGCGGTAAAACAGCACTCCAATTGAAAGGTTTGGCTCACTATTTATCAAATAAATCCCAGACAGTGTATCTGTTTGGATCACAAGGAATAAAACTTCCTCATTGGTTTAATTATTTTAAATCACGTTTTAATATTCTTTACAGCACAACAAATCTTTTCCCAAAACAATCTAAAAAAAGCTTATCGGATTATTCATTTCATCAATTCTCAATAGAAATATCAGCTCCGGAAAGAGCTGCTTTGGAATTGGCCTATCATATACCAAAACACGTGTCCTTACAAGAGACCTCTCTTATCTTTGAAAATCTCACTACCCTACAATCACCAATAGTTCAGAAATTACTCGAGATATGTTCATCGATAAAAGCAAAACGTATATTTCTTTTTTTAGCAGAGAAAAACCAGCATCTGTGGTTTAAACACATAAATATAAAAACTATTAATCTGGGCAAAGGAAAGCGAGTTATAGAAGAAAACGGTGTTCTAGATAAGACATATGATATCACTGTTCCAAAAACACTTCAGTAATTACTATTTATGAAAAATCCGCCATTTTATCAACAAGCATATATAATCCTCAGGATTATACCATTGATCGCTAAAAATGAAACCTTTGCCATAAAGGGAGGTACTGCTATAAATTTCTTTATACGGGATATACCCAGATTCTCAGCCGATATAGATTTAACATATATTGAAATAACAGAAAGCCATCAAGCATTAGATGAAATCTCTTCATTTTTATTTGAATTAAAAAATAATATTCATAGAACCTTCACAGAAGCAAATGTTCATGAACAGAAACTTGAAGGCACCATTCATACAAGAAGCTTAATAATAAATATAAATAATGCAACGGTGAAAATTGAACCTAATTTGATAATTCAGTGTAAAGTGAATACTGTAACACTTCACAAAGTAAAATCCAACTTACCTCCGTATTACTATTCAGGAGGTAATAATCATGCAACTAACACCTAAACAAGAACAAAAACTTATGCCTAAAATCAGATGCCCCAAATGTGAAAAAAGCAATATGTACCTGAAATATAATATGCTTCAATGTCCAGAATGCGGTTATAAGCTTAATATTTTTCAGCCGAAAACCAAAAAAGCTTAAAACTTACGCTATTTATTCGGATCCCATGTTAAGCTTACTCCAAACTCATGATCAAAGCGCTTTTCAACAACAGTATTTTCTTCTAGCGGCCAGCGTAGAGTCGTCTTGTATCTGCCGCTTAACACAAGGTTTCCAAAATCGTATTTAAGCTTAATACCCAAGATGTAATTCTGCCTTGATTTCTCTTCGTTATTGTAAAGCTCATACAGCATCTCAAATAAAGGTATAAACTCAAAGTCTTCTATAATTTTAAAGGTAAAATTTGTTTTGTATGCTAATGAAGTATAATCTTTTACTTCACCATAAGTATCCAGCTCATCGTATAAATACCACTTGGCTTTAAATCCGTTGAACCATTTGATTTTATCTGTTATCTTCCAGGTAAAATTCGGATACACATAAATATAATTGTAGCTTCCGCTTTGCTCAAAGTATTCCTTTTTCGAATAAGCAGTTGTCACATTAGCTACAAACACCTTGCTTAACTCCTCTTTAATTCTTAAAGATACAGTATGCCTTTGTGCTTCTGCTTCAAATTCTTCTTCATCCACATCCTCTTCCTGGCCCACACTACCGTTGTATTTTAAGAAAAATACTGGAAGTTTAGGGTATTGTGCAAAGCTTGAAAAACATACCATTAGAAATAATATTACATGAATTGCCTTTAGCTTCATTTCTTAATCCTCCTATTTTTTTAATACACATTTATTATTGGATTTGATTGCTTAATCTTTATTAAAAAATAATTTTTAAAAGAAGTTTCTAAATTTTTAAAGTAATATAACGTATCAGGCTTGACAAAGTACAGTGTTTTAGCTCTTTCTTTTTTTTATAGTGTGTTAAAAATTGAATTGTGCCAACAAACAATTATGTTTATTGTTTACCGCTCTGGGTTTAAGCGAAGCGAGCACAACGAGCGTAGCCATCGCGGGTTAAGATGTCTGATTTTCGTATTCATCCAATGTCATCCCATTATTTAATTGCCACTCTACACGTCCATTAACAGCACGATTTTTTACAACCGCAGCAGCCGCTGAAGGAGAAGTAAAATCAATGTCTTTTTGTAAAATATCACAACCACTATATTGAGAATCTACCATATATTCAGGTGTTTCAAATTTCTTTCGAATAGGAAAATAAGTATGACTTTTGAAGCTTTTTCGAACATTTTTTTCAATAAACGACCCCTTTAATAATCTATAACCTTCTTTCGTAATAATCATTTTACCCTGAAGTATTTTTTTATTTTCATCTACGCGGTCACTAGTTAAATTTATATAAAAAATAGTTTCATTTTTTAACTCAATCACAGATTCTTCGGAAATTTTTGAAAAGTCAATCAATTGCAAATGGTTTAGGACAAACATCATTTTTTCAAAATAACCTTCCATATAATCAAGATCAGAAGCTGATAATTTCGATCCAGATGGTTCTTGATTGTTTTTTAAAGCTATTGAAGAAATATTTTCCTTTGCTACTTTATGAAACTTATTCTCAAGCCATCGAACATGAGCTTTATTTAGAATTGGGTTTGAATTAATAAAAACAATAAATTTATCCCACCAATCTTTTTGAGAAAAATGGCTATTAATTCTTTTATTAACTTCGTCAGCTTCGCCAATATAAATATCAGTTAAAATTTTATCCGGTGATGAATAAAGGAGTAAATATATTCCAGGAACACTTAATTCTTCAAAGGTCTGTATAATCTTAACATGCTTCCGCTCCCCAATATATGCTTTACCAGTCCAATTATCTAATTCAGCAGTTTTTATATTCTTAAATTCATCGCCCATTATATAAAGTTTTATAGTCTGACCACGCATATTTTTCCTTTACGCCTGCTATTTCGTTAAACGGACCAGGCTTGCCGAAGCCCGGAATCTTAGCTATTTTCTTTTAAATGATGCAATAAAAAGTAAATTGTGGCAATAAGCAATAGCTTTTATTTTTAACCGCACTTGGTTTGGGCGGAACGAGCATCAGCGAGCGAAGCCGGCAAGCCGTTGTTGAATATGTCGAAAAAGTCATAATCCAATGTCCTAAAAATCTAATTATAGTA
>CAZEPL010000037.1:0-35145 GCA_964514135.1 uncultured Spirochaetaceae bacterium
TAATAAAATCTATAAAACTATGAAAAAATTCAGCTGTTGTTCATAACTTAACCCGTTTCTTGATGCTTTTTAGGCTCTGGTAGTATTTTTATACGGATTCAGGGTATAATTTTCTGCAAGTTATTTTGAGGTAATTTCCATAAGATTTTGAATATTTCTCGTTATACTGCTCTTTGAAATTATTGAAATGATATTTGAATATTATTTGTAAGACATTTTGCCCTCTGGGTATATAGGATGAGAGTGTCGCTGTTTGCGATTTTTGAGCAAGACTTTCCACATAGTATTACTACTCAATGATTTGTGTTGGTGCTTTTTAAACAGGCAGGTGGGCTAAGCCATAAAAACATTATTGTTTATATATGGCTTAGCCAAAGGATAAACTGCCGCCGAACTCACAGGACGTGAGGAGGCGGTGTTGGGAAGTGAGAGCGAAAGGTATTGTTTGGGAAGTTAAATGTCGCTGATTGCTAAGTGATGCAATAAGTTGTCCAGAAGGCCAAACTCAGCAAGGGAAGTCAATAACTCCTCATAATGGGGCTTCGGGGTACTATGGATTTCAAATTTACGGAATTTCAGAATTACCGGAAAAAGCCAATGAACGGGTATCTAAGTTTTGAAAGAAGTATTCACCGTTGCTATCATCCGTCAAAACTTACGCTTTAAAAGCGTAGTGCCACATTGCCCAGCGCGGGCGGGCGCACAAATCGACTGTATGTTTTCTTAATAATTATATTGAGGGAAAAGCGTTATTAGATTTTCTTCTCTACTTCTCTTTTAAGCTTTTGCATCAATCCTTGTTCGGAAAAACTAAAATAACTGTCATGGCCGAATATATCTTTCATCAAATAAATATTGTTATAAAATTATTTTTTTTTATATGTTCAAATAATAATTTTTGGGTAAATTTATTATTACACATTTTGGCCCAATCTAAAGCTGTTCTCCCATTATTATCTTTTTCATTTACATCAGCACCTTTTTCGATTAAATACTTGGCAGTACCATAGTCCATGACTGCCCACATTAAGGGAGTTTTACCATCTTTGCCCTTTATATGTATATTTGCTCCATTTTCCACTATCAACTTAACAATATTTAATTTATGCGATCTAACAGCCCATATGATTACATAATCATCGAGATGTCCTTTATCATTAACATTTGCTCCATTTTCAATTAAGAGTTTAGCAATTTCATAGTAACCTTCCAGTGCAGCATGCATGAGTGCTGTACCTTGAAATTTATTCTTTTCATTTATATTTACTTTGTTTTCTATTAAAAATTTTACTGCATCATAATTGCCGTTTTTAGATGCCACCATAAGCGGAGTCCATCCATCTGCATCCTTTTGATGTGCTAATTCTGGATTTTCTTGTATGCATTTTTTTGTAATATTAAATTCATTCCATATTAAGGAGGTTTTAAAATCAATTTCAGCTTTATTATTTTTCAATAGTTCATAGATTTCTCTAGATTTGAAGATTCCACTGTAATATACAGCCGTATATCCATGATTATTCTTATGATTTACATCAACACCTTTCTCTAATAAAAATTGAACAGTCCACTTATCTTCATTTGATACAGCAATTATTAATAGAGAAGTGTCGAATCTGTTAGCAACATCTAATTTTGCCCCATGATCATATAATAATTGTATTATCTTATGACGTCCTGTTGCAACTGCATACATTATTGGTGTCCAATCATCACTTTCTGGATCATTTTTTCGTTTGCCATGAAGTTTTCTTCCCGGTCCATCAAAACAGCGGATATTAACTTCTTCACCCTCATCTAATAATTTTTTTACAGTATCATAATCACCCCAATAACATGCTTCGATAAGTGGGGTCCATGTATAATATAGCTTTTCCTCTTTTAATTTAGCAGCACATGAAAATATAAGAATTATAAAAAGTAATAGCATTGTTTTTTTCATTGAAATTTTACATCTCTTTTTAAATTTTTCTTGAGATTTATTTATTGTTCCAATCATACCCTCATGTACAGATGTCAATAATATTTTTACTTTAAAACTTTTTAATAGTTTTTTTCTTTTTATTCCATTATGTCTGGCATAAGAAGAACAAATTAATTGTAGTCATTTCAAAAATCTATGTCAATATAAATATCCTGTTTCAGATACTGCACCGAAACAGGAAAATTAAATTTTATAAGAGGCTATCCTTACGAAAATAAGATCACAAAATTGAAACCTAAAGCCCAATAATAGTAGACTTGTTGTGACCGATAAAGGCAAGTATCTAAACCAGGAACTGGCTGACAAGGGGTATTGCCGGATCGTGCCGAGTCAATAACTCCTCATAATGGGGCTAACGAGAAGAAAAACAGCTTCAAGGGTATACCCACAGGCCAGTGCAAAGCCAGTAATACTGCAAAGCATGCAATTTTTGATATTTCAAAGCAAGCTTCGGGGCATCAATTTTAGTGTTCCGGTCTGGCTGTTCTTTTGAAATTTCGTTAAACTATCGTCACATGAGCGCGCTGGAGCTTTTTCATCCTGTAATCCAAACCTGGTTTAGCCAAACCCTGGGTCAACCCACGGAAATACAAACAAATGCCTGGCCGGTGATCAAGAGCGGCTCACATCTGATTGTCAGCGCTCCTACGGGCAGCGGTAAGACACTCACTGCCTTTTTTATGGGCTTTGCATCAATTGATTACGGGAAAGCTTGCACCAGGAGCTGTCCGCGTGCTCTATATCTCACCGCTTAAAGCGCTCAACAATGATATGAGAAGGAATCTCATCAAGCCGCTCTCCGAGTTAAAACAGGCTTTTAGCCAAACCGGGTTTGAGTTTCCGCCCCTTACGGTTTCGGTACGCAGCGGCGACACACCGCCGGAAGAGCGTAGATCACTGCTGCGTCATCCTCCGGAGATTTTTATTACTACCCCCGAGAGCCTTAACATTTTATTGACAACACAGAGGGGCGCACAGCTTTTCAGCGGTCTCGCGCTGGTTATTTTGGATGAGATCCACGCCCTGGTCGGTTCAAAACGCGGCACGCACTTGATAACCGCCGTTGAAAGACTTGCACTGTATAGCGGAGAGTTTCAACGCATAGCCCTTTCCGCTACGATACGCCCGCTTGATGTGGTAGCGGAGTTTATCGGCGGTTACCGCAGGCAAAAACGCGGAGCCACGGCGTTATATAAAAAACGCGAGGTTGCAATAATAGAAGCAGCACAGAGTAAACAGTATAAGCTTTCAATTTGTTATCCGGAAAAAGCTCATGAGGGATCATATCCAGATACGGTTTGGGACAATCATGCTGCGGAGTTCAGAAAGCAGATTGCTTTGCATAACTCCACATTGCTTTTTGCCAACAGCCGCAAGACCAGCGAACGGGTGGTGCGCCTTATAAATACCCAGGCAGGAGATCTTGTGGCCTACTCGCACCACGGTTCACTCTCCCGCGAGATTCGACTTACTGTTGAAGAAAAGCTTAAGCAGGGTGAGCTGAAGGCGATTGTGGCCACCAGTTCTTTAGAGCTGGGTATAGATATCGGAGAGCTCGATCAGGTGATACTGATTCAAACACCGCCCACTCTTTCATCCGCCATCCAGCGCATCGGCCGCGCCGGACATAAAGTGGGTGAGGTCAGTAAGGCACTGTTCTATCCCCTGTTCGGCAGAGAGCTTTTGTTAGCGGCAGTGAGTATAAATTGCATAAAAAAGCAGGATATAGAGGCCGTGCAGCCGGTGCTCTGCCCCCTGGATATCCTGGCCCAGGTTATTCTGTCCATGACAAGCGTTAAGGTATGGAATATTGATGAGTTGTATAACTTCTTAAGATGCAGCTATCCGTACCATACACTCTCACGCGGACAGTATGAATTAGTGCTGGCCATGCTGGCGGGACGTTATGCCGATACGCCCTTAAACGAGCTTAAAGCCCGTCTTTCCCTGGATAAAATAGATAACACCCTTAAGGCTAAAAGAGGCGTGCCCTTTTTGCTCTATGTATCCGGCGGAACCATTCCGGACAGAGGGTACTACAATTTGCGGCTGCAGTCCGGCAGGGCAAAAATCGGCGAACTGGACGAAGAGTTTGTGTGGGAACGCAATATAGGGGATACATTCGCGTTGGGTGTTCAGGCCTGGCAAATCCGGCAGATTACGCATAATGATGTGGAGGTAGTACCGGCGGACAAGGGCAGAGGGATGATCCCCTTCTGGCGGGCCGATCCCGGTAACAGGGACTTTCATTTTTCAGCTAGATTATTGGATTTTTTAACGTATGCCGACAAGAAGCTGGGCAGTCCTGATTTTGAAGACTATCTGGTAAAAGAACACTCCATGGAACAAGCGGCCGCATCAGAGCTCATTCGCTATCTGATACAGCAAAAACAGACAACCGGTGTTGATCTTCCCCACCGCCGCCATATTGTGATCGAACATTATAACGATCCCTTTAATACATCCGACAGCAAGCAGGTGATCATTCACACTCTCTGGGGTGGGAGGGTAAACCGGCCGTTTGCTTTTGCCCTGGCCCAGGCCTGGCAGGAAAACTACCATTATCCTTTGGAGGTGTTTATTGACGATGACTGCATCCTCTTAAATCTACCTCATGATTTTTCTCCCTCCCATGTGTTTCGCATGGTAAGCTTAAATAACATTGAAACCCTTTTACAGAAGAAACTCGAAGCGTCGGGCTTTTTCGGCGCACTCTTTAGCGAGAACGCGGCGAGAGCTTTGCTGCTGCCCAAAACCTCTTTTTCACGGCGCATGCCGTTGTGGCTGAATCGCCTGCGCGCACAAAAGCTTTTTAAGGCGGTAACACGTTATACTGATTTTCCTTTACTTATTGAAACATGGCGCCAGTGCCTGAAGGATGAGTTTGATCTTAAAGCACTCGGCACTTTACTCGATGAAATACTGCGCGGCGAAATAACCGTATCCGAAACAACTACTCAGGGCCCATCACCCTTTGCCGGTAATATTATCTGGCGCCAGACAAATAAATATATGTATGAGGACGATACACCTGCGGCAGCGGCCGGTTCTGCCCTGGCGGAAAATCTGTTTAAAGAAGTCATCTCATCCTCCGCTTTAAGGCCGAGATTTTCTGAAGACTTGATCGACGATTTGGAGCAGAAGCTCAAACGAACCGCGCCCGCTTACGCGCCTGCTGTTAAAGAGGACCTTCTCGATTGGGTTATTGAGCGTTTATTTATTCCCGAACAGGAGTGGCGGGAGCTGGGAGAGGCCTTTGAAAGAGATGCCGGGGAAAGCTTTAGCGGGATCTGTGCAGATCTTGGTCAAAAAATAGTCCGGATGAGCTTTCCCCTGGCTGAGAGCAAGCTGATAACAGCTGTGGAAAACCTGCCCAGAATTTTCAGCGCTTTCAGTATTGATGCCGCTCAAGCCTCAATTTCTTTCATTATACTCGATACTGAAAAAGCAGATACTCGTTTTAAGCTTCCACCGTCAAAAGCAAGCGGGCGAAAGCAGGCGATCCCGGAATGCGAAACCATGATGCTTGAGCTCTTAGAGCAGTTTTTAAATTATTACGGACCGCTCGCTCCGGAACAGCTAGAACGGCTATTTGGATTTTCCCAACAAAAATTGCAGGAGATTATACCTGAGCTTATCCAAAGCGACCGGGTGGCATATGACATGTTTCGCGAACACACAGCAAGCAAAGAGCTCTGTTTGACGGAGAATGTGGAGCGGTTGCTGCGTATGTACCGTCTTAAAAGACGACCGCAGTTTGAAGCGTTACCTCCGGCTGACTTAGGGCTTTTTTTAGCGGTCTATCAGGGTGTTGTGTCCAGAGGAAGAGCACAAACGGATTTGCAAAGCGTTTTAGAAAAGCTCTTCGGCTTTCCGGCAGCGGTACAGGCCTGGGAAGAGTACATATTTCCCGTGCGTTTGCAGCCCTATTATCAGGCCTGGCTGGACAGTATTATGCAGCGCAGTGAGTTGATCTGGCTGGGCTGCGCTCAAAAGCAGATAACCTTCTGCTTCCCGGAAGATTGCCTGCTGTTCCATACAGCTAAACCCAGGCAGACGGCCTTGCTCCCCGGTGAAAAAGGAAAATACAGCCTGCTTGACATCGCCGATCATCTGGGGGCGGAAAGCGGTCAGGCCGCGCAACAGGTATGGCTCCAGTCCTGGCAGGGAGTACTTACCAACGATACTTTTGAAGTGCTGCGCAAGGGAGTATTACACAATTTTACACCTGCCGGTATTGATGAAAAAAGGCCCGCTCACAGACGGAGGGGATACTCCCGCTGGCAGGTAACACGCCCTCTGCTGGGCAGCTGGTACGCGGTACACTATGAAGAGGACGGTAAAAACGACCCTCTGCTTGATCTGGAAATGCGGAGACAGAGGGCGCGTCAGCTTTTGGAACGCTACGGCGTTATCTTTCGCGAGCTTTTAATGCGGGAGCTGCCGGACTTGAGGTGGTCTAAACTCTTCCGCTGCTTGCGCATAATGGAGCTCTCGGGTGAAATATTTTCAGGACATTTTTTTAAGGAGATACCGGGATTACAGTTCGCTTCGGCAGAAGCCCTGCGCGTTTTGCAGCAGGAACTGCCGCACGATGCTGTGTACTGGATAAATGCCTGTGATCCCGCATCGCTCTGCGGTATTATGCTTGAATATTTTAAAGGTAAACTGCCGCGGCACGTCGCGACTACGTTTCTTGTATACCAGGGAACGCGGCATGTGCTGTCTGTTCTGCGTAATGGCAAAGCGCTGGAAATACATGTGGAGCCCGACAGCAGCGAGCTTTCCGGTTATTATTCGCTGTTTAACGATCTTTTAACAAGAGAGTTTAATCCGCTTAAAGCCATAAAGGTAGAAAGCATTAATGGAAAACCTGCCGTGACCAGCGAGTATAAAGAGAGCCTAGTGGAGTTTGGCTTTAGAGAAGACTATAAAAGTCTGGTGTTGAGAAAGAGGTATGGGTAGTATGTAAAAGGGTTGCTTAATCGCTTAAAGGACTCACGGATAATATACAATTATACGAATCAATAAAACACTACCGTGACACCCCTGGCTTTTAATTGAGGTATATGTTTGTTTTTCGCATCCGCACTGAGAGGATTTCCGGACAGCTTTACCACATCACCCTTGTCCAATCCGTTGTTTATAACAAGCGCATGTATATCGTTAATCTTGTTTTCCGTGAGGTCCAGCTGCTTTAAGGCGTTTAAAGCGGAAAGCGGGCTTACATCACTTATGGAATTGCGGGAGAGTACCAGATGAGTTAAACCGCTTAATGTTTGGAGCGGCCGCAGGTCGCTTATCCGGTTACTCCACAGAGAAAGCTGTGTAAGCGATGTAAGGTTCTTAAGCGCGCCTATGTCGCTTATCTTATTATTAAACAGATACAGATGTGATAGAGAAGAAAGGCCCTGCAGTGGTGTGATGTCCTTTATGGTGTTGTCGGAAAGGGAAAGGTATGTCAATGATTTTAAGCCGACCAGTGCGCGAATATCGCTTATGCGGTTTCCGCCGAGAGTGATCTCGCTTAAGGAGGTGAGCGCCGATAGCGGGCTGATGTCGCTGATCGAATTATCGTCAAGATGCAGGTACTTTAGGGAAGTGATGCCTGAAAGGGGACTGAGATCACTTATTTTGTTAGCTTCAAGATAAAGGTATTCCAGTGAGTTCAGTGCGGAAAGCGGACCAATACTGTCGATTTTGTTATATGAAAGACGGAGGAGTTTAAGCGAAGTGAACTGCTCGATACCGGATAAATCCGCTATATCACTGTTATTACATTCCAATCTTGTAATTGTCCGTACCATGCTTAAGGTCAGACGCCCTGAAGGTACGGCTTTGCGTACCACCGATTCGAGGTTGGGGTCTTTGAATGTAACCTCCGCATCCTCACTAGTGTCTTGTGCCTGCACATGATACACCCCAAACCATACCATTCCCAGCATGATTACGGCACATATGAGCATAAACAGATTTCTTAAACCAAACTGTTGCATATTTTCATTTTATATGATTTTTTAAAAAATGAGAAGATATATAATAAAGTGGAATGCATTTGGTTAGAACGGTTCTACGATATCGAATAATTTTTTTTGGGTTATACTTTTAATAATGGCATCTATTGTACATACATTAACAATGGATTCCGAAAGAGGTATTACAGGTTTTTCACTTCCCTTTATGACATTACAAAAATTTCGCATCTGTAAATAAAAGGAATCCGCTTCCTCTATTTGATATCTGTCGCTTAAAATGTAATCCCATTTTTCTTTTCTATGTTCTTTGGTTATAACCACATCGCCGTATATACCCCACGCTACGGGGAGCTTTAATATTCCATAAGCGCACGTAAGCTGCAGCATCTGGCTGAAACCGGCCGATTTACTGCTTTCGATTATTCCAACTGTACCGTTCTCATATTCAAGCATTGCGTACACTCTGTTTACAATACCATATTTCGGACTGATATTTCCCGTTGCGAATACTCTTTTTAGTTTACTTCCGCTGAAATGATTGCACGCGTTAACGCAGCAACTCATCCAGTCATACGCTACACCACCTCCGCATTCCTTCCTGAACCGCCAGTCAAGCTTTCCATCGGTTGAAAGTTCATCTTCTGGCTCAAAATTACTGAACACAGCCCGGATACTGTCGATCTGACCGATACTTTCACCGGACACTATCCGTTCAATCTTTCTGATGGCGGGGTGATGCCTGTATATACAGGCTTCCATTAAAAAGGCCTTTTTATCGTTAACCATGTTCCATATTTTTTTTTGCTTCGGAACAGGACAATGCCAGTGATTTCTCACACAAGATATTTTTTATACCGGCTTTCACACATATTTCGATTTGTGCCAGATGCTGTATGGGCCAGGTACAGAGAATAACGGCATCAAGCTTTTCCTTTGAAACCATTGCGCTGATATCTTTATAATGTGTAGAGCATCCGTACTTATGAGCACAATCCTCTGCTCTCTCTTCATTAGTATCACAGCAAGAGACAAGATGTACGTCTGTAAGCCTTTTCGCCGCATTTGCATGGGCGTGTGAATGAGCTCCGCAGCCTACTATTCCTATATTAATTGTTGACTTAT
Organism: uncultured Spirochaetaceae bacterium; assembly: GCA_964514135.1. Taxonomy (GTDB): domain Bacteria; phylum Spirochaetota; class Spirochaetia; order SZUA-6; family RPPD01; genus JAFGGG01. Next base: position 9,082 of record CAZEPL010000037.1, read on the forward strand.
AACTCAAGAGTATTCCTTTTCATCAATTATTTTTTAACCTATATGGTAGGATAAGCAACAGTCATAGTCAAGGGAGAAGGAAAAAAACGAAAAGCGTATAGTGTTAGTTGCTCTCAGAGATAATCTTCCCTTTTATATAATACTGGTAGCGAGCCCCTTTTAGACTACAGGTGGCGCGGAAAAATTCCGCACGGTTTTCACCAACTTTTCTTGTTTTGGCGAGTTGATTGATTTAAAATGTATATAGATTGCAAAGAAGATTTCCCGGATATCACCGTGATTCCGGCAGGAAGAGAGGACTGTTTTGTGCCAAAAAATGTAAGCTCTTTTAAGGGGTTGGAAGAATATGTGCAATCATTTGGTATAGATGAAACCGAGGCCATTCATATAGCCGAAAGCTTTATGGATAAGAACAAAATAGATTTTGACGCGGACGGTAAGTTCAGAGCGCTTGACGTTGACTTTTTAAAAGACAGCAAAGAATTGAAAAAAGTGTAAATAAATGAATCTTACCCGGATCTGCTTGTTTTCATGTATATTGATTTTTTATTCGTGCTCCCCTGATTTTGAAAAGCAACAGACCCCCATTTATATCGAAGATTATCACACCGGCAGTTTTTATCGGCTGGCGGAACATCTTGATTGGAATGAGGAGTACAATCTCATCCTGTTTGACGCGCACAGTGATGCTTTCGCCGTGTTTCAGTCCCGCGGCTTGAGGCAAGAACTTGCTGTTGCCCGGAATCAGAGTAAAATGAAAGAGCATAATATTATCCAGTGTTATAATTGGCTGGAACCTCTTATGCCCATTCCCATCAGTCAAGTGATCTGGATTTTTCCCAGACATGTTGATACTGAACTGGAAGCCTTTTTGCGAGCGCAAGTGAAAAGAGAGCTTTGCGCCGGTAGTCATACTGAGGCGAATGCTTCTTGTGAGTTGGAAAGGCTTTTTACAATAACGGATTTCGAAAACCTGTTATCAACAAAACACGCGGATAGGGCCTGTGTTGTGAGCATCGATCTTGATTACTTTGCCAATATAAATGTTGAAGTTATTGAAAAAAAGCTTCACAGTGTACTGGACTTTACCTTTGCGCTTCCGCGCCTAAAGGCTGTAACAGTCGCCATATCGAATATATATCTAAAAGATAATACTCAAGGTCACAGATTATTATTTCTCCTCTTACAGTACATTGTTGAAACCAAGAAGATGCCCGTATTTTTCGAGCCGTTTATTTTGTACGGAGAAGATAGAAGCAGGGAAGCAAGGGCGTTTGTCGAGCAGGGGAGGACGCTTCCGGCATATGATATCGCACAGGCACCGGAGTATTTAGAAGTATTTATCTGCAGGTATCAAGCTTATGTGAGCGTCAATCAGGAGCCCGGCCGCTGGTACAAGCTACTGAGTGATTGGCAGCGGGAAATACAGAGTAACGACAATTCTCATTTTAGTAAATGAGAATTGCAGATAAAATAAAAATAATGATTGATACTAATATAATGCGGATTTATAATAAAAATAGTTCAAAAAAGGAGGCACGTCATGAAATATTGTCTAACCCTATTTATTGCAATAACAGCAGTTTTATTTTTTTTAACCTGCAGCTCTGAACAGGAGCAGGGAGCCGCAGCAAAAACCCTGACGTATGATGATCCGGAGATGGAGCAGCTGGAGGCGTCATTAATAGGCGATGTCGAAGTGGATTCTGTAAAGGTAGAGCAGCTTCTCTCCCGGCTTTCCAATGTGGATTTCAAGCTGCCGCAGAGAAGCATAAAAAAACCTTTCTATAACATGCCGTCTTCATATCTGGATGATGGACTCACATTTAAAAGCCTGGACTATACCAAATGGCAGGGGCAACATATTGCAGTGGTAGGAAAAGATAATGTATATCTGTATGAGGATATAATTGCACAGGGTTCGCATGATTTTTCTTCTCTGGAAAGCAAGCGCATAAGCAAGGTGCCCAAGGGTGCAATTGTACCTCTGTTAAAAAAATATACCACCGATAAAAATGAATACAGCGATATGTATATATATAGAGATTTAAGTAATTACTGGTTCAGTGCCACGTATCAGGGGAAAAAGGGGATGATCTTCGGTGCCTATCTGGCGGGGCTTACCCGCTATGCCGAGTATACGGACACTGAAGATGTGGTACGCACCGCTTACTACTATAGCAAACCGGAAAAGGAGATTGTATTCTACGACCATGTGGGAAACAGGCTGTTAAGCCAGAGTATAAAAAACTGTTTGATTCCGGATAAACTGGCCTTTGAGAAGGTTGATAAAAGTGAATATTCTTTGAGTGTTGATTATCCCGATGATTTGATTGCTCTCTACCAGAAGCTGGCTAAGGATAAAACAAGCACTGTATTTATCACCACCGATATACTCATGCACTGCCTGCACCTGCTCTTCGACCGTATGCTTGAGTATGTGGAACAGGAGAAATTCCTGCCCATCCTCGCTTCGCTGATTGATGATTATTTAAAGGAGCTGGAGGCTTTAAAGCAGAGCACTTCTGCTTCCCATACGGTAATGCTTAAATCCATTGAACGCATGCGCTTTTACTTTCAGGTTGCCGAAGGCTTGGTAAAGGTGGGTATGCTGGCAAAACAGATGAAAGCCAAAGCAGAACCCAAACCCTGGGAGGATGAAAAAAAACCGGATATTGATATCGATGCCATAAATGCTTCCTATCCTGAAATCGTAAAAAAGGAGCTGGCGCTTATTTACGGGGCCAAGGGTTTTGATTTTTCGCCGATTTTCAATTATAAAGAGGATTATTCTCAATTTAAACCGCGCGGCCACTATACGCGGAGCGTGGAGCTGGAAGCCTATTTCAAGGCCATGATGTGGTTCGGAAGAATCCATATGTATATCGATGCCAGTGATGTTGCCCTGCCTGCCATACCTCCGGGCAGCACTGCTAAAACACGTTTTGACAGATCAAAAGAGCATGTACCCTATGTTTTAATTTTAACAAAAATCAGCAAACAAAACGATAACCTGTTTAAAAAATGGGTATCCCTGTTTGCACCCATTAACTATGTTGTGGGTGAGTCGGATGATTTGAGTTTTTACGACATGGAAGTTGTGCTGGACAAGACGGACCTGGCGAATTTAGGAGCCTGGCTTGAAAAAGAAACGAATAGAGAACGCTTTATCAAAGAGGCTGCCCCGATTCTGCGCGGATCGCTTATTCAGGGCAATACGGATGTGGTAAGCGGCCCGGGGGATAAAGGCGAAGGTCCGGCACCTCCTGTGGGTTTCCGGCTGTTCGGACAGCGCTTTACCATTGATTCATTTATTCATAATCAACTCAGCGGCGCGCGGGTGAATATCCGCAACATGGTCAAAGGACTGGATATTATGGCGGTTTTCGGTAACCGGGCAGCTTTAGCCCTGTTGAAAGATGATTTTGAGCATGTTGGTAATTTCAAAGAGCAGTACATGGAGATGAAAACACTGATTCAGGGATTCGATGAGATAAGCTGGCGTAAGACCTTTTATAACGGTTACCTTAAGCTCGTTCAGGAGATTACGACCTTTCAAATGGGCAGGGGTTTTTATTTTACCCAAACCAATCAATGGGATAAAAAAGCACTGCTTACCTCACATGCCTCATGGGCGGAACTCAGGCATGACACGATTCTCTATGTAAAGCAGAGCTATGCGGAGCGTGCCGGAGGGGGTATGGATGAGCCTGTATTTGATATTGATCCCCTGCCTCAGCCCATAAACTATGTAGAGCCGAACCTGGGTTTTTTCTACTGGATGCAGGTGCTGCTGCGGGACAGCATAGATATCATGGGCAGTACCGGCTTTATGGACGACAATTTTAAGACAAAATTCAGTGATTTTAACAATATTATTAATGTGCTCACCGAGATTGTAGAGAAAGAGGTGCAGGATAAAGCCATCAGCAGGGAGCAGAATGAGTTTATTCTCTCGGTGCCGGCTAAACTTGCCCGCATTATTCTCCCGCCCGCCGCTACCTTCGGGGGCTATGGTGAGGAGGATATATTCAAAATGGCTCTGGTTGCCGACGTACATACGGATGCATTGGATGGAGTAGTTTTGGAAGTTGCAACCGGTATACCCTATCGAATATATGTGGCACTTAACGACGGGCAGGGCGGCAAGCGTATTGCCATAGGCTACACCTACAGCTATTACGAGTTTTCCCAGCCCATGAACAACAGACTTAACGATGATCAATGGAAAGAAGTGGTGTATACCAAAACAGATACACTTGACAGGTATTTACCGGCATGGGCCAAAGATATTATCTGCCAATAATTTTAGCAGTAGTTTTTTGTGCGTGTGAAGGCCGGGCAGACTATTATCCGCATGATGTTCATCCCACGACAGCCAAGCTGGATGGGAATGTGTTGCAGGATGTTCTCAGCCGCGAGCAGATTCCGAAGCATATATCAGTTGAAGCTGCGCCTGATGAACTATTCCCGGTTGCCGGTACGGTAAGCCATCACCTGCTTGTTGCTCCCCTTATCAATATCTGGTTCAAAGAGCTCAAGCGTCTGCGCCATGTGCAAACCTTTATTATCATCAGCCCCCGCCATTTCGCCCAGGGCCGGGAAGATATATCGTTTTCCACACTCCCCTGGGACGCAGGCAACGGCAGGGTCGAGCCGGATGTGCAGTGTATAACCTCTCTGAAAAACCGCCTTGACCTGCAGGAGGACCCGGAGGCCATGCACATGGAGCACGGCATCGGAGCACTGCTTCCCTATATTAAAAAATATTTTCCCCATGCGCTTATAGTGCCTATTGTTATTGACGAACTGCATGCCAGACTCAACGATATCGAGATACTGGCAGCCGCTCTTTATAAAATAATGCAGGACAGAAACGATATATTCTTAATTCTCTCTATCGATTTTTCTCACCATGCGGATAAAGTGCTTACCGGGCAGAGAGATAAAAGAACCGCGGGATTTTTAGCAGCACCGGCTTTGGAGACGCTTCCGCTGGTTTATTCTGATAACAATAAGGGTCTGCGCATCCTGGCCTTATTATATAAAAAAATGCATTTAAATGCAGGGGTCCTCTTATGCCACACTCATTCCCTTGAATACTCAGGCAAGGGCGCGGATGATATTACCAGTTACTTTTTTTACCTATGGGGAAGGGGTGCTGCATCGGATTGAGTGTGAGCAGAATTTTTGATCACTGAGCACACAGAGATTAATCTGGTATATATATTACTATAATGTACGAAGGCATCATCAGGGCATTGATAATATTCCAGCCGGATATATTCCTAAAGAAAGAGTATGATATTATTTCCAAATCTGTGTTGTTTGTTTTACATAATCATTATTACCGGAAAACAATATAGATTTTAAATGGCGATGAGTTTTTTCACCCAGATGATTCAACTTAATAATCACCTCATAATCTGCCTCAATTTATTATCAATTCTCTTTGAAGCCCAAACCATAAATTTACCGGATTCCAATTGAATAGGTCCTGCTCCTTCTTGTGCAAATACATCAACTGGATGTGTGCAGCCCTGTAATAAAAGAGCACCTGCTACTGCAGTATCCATCGCTCCTGCTGGAATTGCTAAGACAAAAGCCCATAAAGCAGCACCTGGATTACCGGTCTGTCTTTCCACCCTATTGGAAACATTCCAGGCTCCAATAATAGTAAAGGCATATCCTACACCCTTGCCAACTTGTCTCAACCCTTCTAAAAGTCTGGGAAGTTTTATGTAATAAAGCTGCTGCAAATACTGCTTGGACTTTAAAGGTGTCATAGTTTGTGGATCCCATCCAATCTTTTGAAATGCTTTTCTTACTATTTGGGCACTTTGACTTTCACTTTGCTTAATAAATTCTCTTATTTTTCTATTTACTAGAGCCTTTAATTCTGTAGGTTTCATACTCTTAATAGTCTCAGCATCCAACGATTCCACAACTTTGTCAGAGATTTCTTTTAATTCTTTGATTTCACCAAATGTACGTGTAAAAAGTGCTGTAGGATCTTTTAATAAAGAAATTGGAGATCTGGGAGGTGTGCCTTTTATACCTATTTCTACCTTAGTTCCCTTAGCTACATTACTAGGAACATCTCGAAAACTCCGATTATAAGGATTCAATGCTCTTCTATATTGTTTACTTACTGATACTCCCTTTTGACCAACAGCTTTTTGCTCATCAATGTCAATGCCAGTACATCTCGGTAATTTTACTTTGGTCTTGCTTGCATCAGTATATTCCGTTTTACGAGTATATTTGAACTCCAGATCATCGCCCTCAAAATTAAAAGTTGTTTCTTGTGATGTTTGATTTCCATCTTCATCATATAATAAAACAGGATTCCCCTTAACAAACTCATATAAATTCAATCCATCAACTGTACCAGCAGGATCCGGAGTCATCCATCTTATCATCCAAGGTGCATAATAGCGTGCTCCATAGTAATACAATCCTGTCTCACCATCCCGCTCTTTACCTGAATAGCGGTAGCGCTTAGCTTTTACTTCCTGCTGATTGGTGCCTGCCAGATAGGCTGTGCCGCCATAGGCATAATACTCTTCGTAAGATATGAGCTTTGCAGTCTGGCTATCATCAACTTCCATACAGGATGAGCCCAGATGATTATTCAGTTGATAACGCACTCTTATTTGTTTTTCCGTACCTGTATCCGGTTCTTTTTCAACTTCAATCAGGGCAATGCGATCCTTATCATCCATCACATGAATAGTATCTCTTCTAAAAGTAGTTTGATTTCCAATATTTTCTGTATAAATCTCATAACCACCCAAATATATATGTTCTTCAATCTTCCCCTGTTTAACTACGGTCTTGCGCACCCGCTGGCCAAATGCATCATACTGGTAATATGCAATATCCGGGCTATCTGCCCTATTTAAAACTGCTCTTATTAATTGATTGCGCTCATCCCAGGTAAAGGTTTTATCATTAATATCTTTTGGCTTCATATAAGGTAGTATGATAATATTTCCATTGCCGTCATGCTCGATTTGACTGTTTTCAAATTGATTCCCGCTCTTACTGGTAAGAATTTGATTGCTGTCATCTGCATAAGTCTGCAGCCGTTCCCAACCCTGATTGGTTGTTATATTTTTATGTTTAATCAAGGTCAGATTTCCTGATTTATCATATTCAAATTGTTGCAGATAATTACCAAGATCCTGGCCATTATTGATGGGTTGATTGGTTAATGAAATGAATTCTGTATGTTTTATATGGTTATGCTGATAATGAATTGCTGACATGCTATTATGCTCACGTCCGCTTGCCTGGATCAAGCGGTATAATGGATCATAAATATAATGACAAATGGGTTCAATCCGATCATTATGATTAAAAACAGTCTGATGTACATTATCTTTGATATGAGTGATATTGCCCACAGGATCATAAAAATATAACAAGTCCTGTAACACACTATTATTTTCTCTAACTGTTTTAACAAATTTTAATCGATATGTTTTATCATCATAGCCATATGTTGTTCTTACATCATTGCCATAGATAATCGAAGTACGCTGTCCTTTGGCATTATATTCAATATTTTTTACAAAGGCTTTTCTTGTACCATTTTCTCTGCTAATATAAAGCTCGTTTAAAAAACCAGCTTCATTGTAAACAGGTTCATGGATTGTGCTATCTGGTGTTTTGTTTAATTGAACTCTATTTAAGGCATCATATTTACTCTCCACAGTAAAACTCAGATTGTCATCAAGCAGGTTGGCTGAGTCGGATTCGTTAAAATTAAAGTTTTTGATATGATTCCATGAAGTACATGCCCATACCACTTGAGCTTTTCCGTCTTTTAAAATCTTGCGTGTGGTTTTTAAAAGATTACCTTTAAAATCATATTGCTTGTTTTCCACCAAGCCGGCTGTATCATAGGTTTTCCAGACCTGAGCATTAAAATAATCCTGCTGATTATTAACCGGTCGGTTTTCACCATATATTATTTTTGTAATCAGTCGATAATCTGTTTCCGCTTTTGTTTTCACCCAATGCTCTTTAAGCCTTCCTAATTTATCATAAGCAGCAAAAGTTGTCTGCCCATTTCCATCCCAGGTTAATACTGATTTTTCTTGAGCATCCGGAAAGACCAACTTCAATCCAGCATCCTTACTCAGTATAGATAATTTCCTGCCTGCCAAATCATAAACCTGTTTGAAACATTCAATTTTCCTGGAATCAATTATTTTCAACTCATTCCCTTCTATATCAAAATTTATCTTGGTTTTCGGTTTATCATCAGTACCATCATCAGCAATGGTTTTTACTACTCTGCCAAAATGATCCATATGAGCTATGAAAGGTGTGTTTTGGTGTTTTTTAGTCTGTTCCGCTGCTTGCTTCTCTTGTTGATTACCGATAGTTCTTAATTCAAACCAGGTCTTCAAGGATTCGTCCTGCTCTATTTCCCGGAAATCCAGATAAGGTTTTATATAATCTTTTACATCATCATCTGTTCGAGGATCCAGTAACACTGTATCATTACCATCCCAGGATGATTGCTGCCATGGAGAAAATACAACTTTATCATAAGTATAATGAGCATGTAAGGTAGCAACCACACGCTGCAGAGGATCATAAAACAATACCGGACTAAAACCCTGCTTAACATTAGCTTCATATTCATGTGTATTACTGGGAAATGGTTCGAATTCCTGAACCGGCTTACCTTTATTATTATATATTTTCCAACCCGTTCCCACCCATCGTTTGTCACTATACTGACCATCCACTTTTCCCGGTTCTGCCTGAACTTTACTCTGAATTTCACGTCCAAAACCATCTGAATAAACAAACTGAAGCTGCAATACCGGCTTTTCACTTCCAACAAGATCAGAGGTATGTTTAATTCTCGTTATAGAAGCTGCAGCAACAGGCTTTGCTTCTCGCTTATAGCGATGAAGATCATAAACATAACGTGTATTCGCTTGTTTTAAAAGGTAATGGGCCGAACTGTATTGATCCTGATTATAGGGATCATTAATATATTTTTGAATCTGTTCCGAAGAAAGAGAGAAATTAAATTCATCCAAGGAATCACCTTCTGCATTTTTTCCTTTAATAGCCATACCCACCATCATGCCTAAGCTATCATAGGCTGCATTAGACTTCACGCCATTGCCATCAACAACTTCATCAGGCTGCAGTACACGGTAGTTATTCTTCGCTGTAATTTTATTCTTCAAAGGATCTTCACTTTGTACTAATAGTATGCCATAGGAATCCAGTGTTAGTTTGTACTGATATCCAAAAACATCTTGGGTTTTAATGGGTTGAAAGAAATAGTCTTTGGAAAAACTTTGCTTCCCGGAAGGAAGCCACCACATGGCATCTTCTTTGTAATAATCCTTAAGGCAATCTTTAATCATAACAAAGCGCTTATTTCCATAGATGGTTTCTATCATTTCTTGTGTAAATGCTGCTTGATAAGATTCATAGGGTAAGAAGAATGATTCAATTTCACCCAATCTCAAACAGTAGTGACGATCTCCGATTGGATCTATTTTTTCAGGTTCCTGGTTTTTGCGAAAATAATAACGTTTCCAATCAATCATTCGTTTTTCAATGCCTTGATGATTTTGAGGTCTTTCCCAGAGATAGGATTGATATTCATTACCATTCAACAAAGTCTCAGGAAATTGCGAGATCTCTAAAGGCTTACCAGGCTGTAGCATAAAGTCCATACCTGTAATTTCGAACACTTTTGTTTGATAAGGCACACCGATAAAATAAGTTTTTTCATCATCACATTTATTGATAAAGTTTGTTTTGGTATAAGCAATAGAAAGTTGTTTTTGTTCTTCTAATCGATCATCCGCAATATTAACAGGCTTTCTTCTGGGATAACCAATGGTGACACCATCTGTCACATTACCAAATGAATCTATTTTTAGATTGATGTGATGTTCAATACGCGGATCTTCTGGATTTCGTTCATAGTAATAGGATAATGTTTCTTTTTGTGCTGTAAAATAAATACCATGACAATTTTCAGTTGAGGGCTGAATAACCTGAACATCATAGCTGCTCTGTTTTACCGAATAGGGATGTTCGGCTTTTTCTGTTTGGTCATGAGCATATACTTCACTGCGAATAATTGATCCATGAAGAGCTCTAAACACTTCATGAGGATCACTTGCAGACACATCATCAAATCGAAATGACTTAAGCTGAAAAGCTTTAACATCATCCTGATAAAATTCAGATTCATAGATTTCCATGAGTTTATGGTAATCCAGGGGATTATCAACTGACAAAGAGCGGTCCGGATCAAAGTAGACGCCTGTATGATGCCAGGTTCTGGTTTCTGTTGTCGGAAGATGAAAACACTTGTTATTATTGTCAAACAAAACATTTTCATGATGCAGCTGCTGTTCAGTAAAATCTTCAAATATTTCCGTATCAAACTCATCTACCCTGCCGAATCCCCTGAACTCTCTTTCTCTTCCGTCGAAATAGCCGTGGTGGTATTTATATGTAGTTACCAGTTTTGTTTTACTTATATGATCAATAACCTCGGTTTTTTCCACAACATTCACGGGAAAGGGAAGAGGTGTAATCCATTTAACATTGTTTTTTTTATCCTCAAGATAGAATTTAGTAGAAGATGCATACTTTACCTTTGTGGTAGCTCCCATGTTATTACTCATTTCTACCAGTAAATGAGGTTTCTTACCCCCACAGAAATCTATAGCTTTATAATTACCATTTGGTTGTAAGTGTAAATCGTAACTCCATACCAAAGAGGCTGTTCCTGTGCTAAACAAATCTACAAATTGGATGGCCGTTGCGTCATTTACGCAGGGAGTGCCATGAATTATAAGTTCTTGGCTAAAGCAATTTCCACTCTGGTTAAACCAGACATGCACTTTATCCAAATCCACATATACAACATCATTACAACCCGTACCATCAATATCAGCCAGAAATAATCTTGCTGGATTAAAATCCCAGCCAATCTTGGGGGCATTTCCCATGGTAATGCGTCCTCCAAACTTGCCGTACCCCATGTTTGGCCAGTAATCTATCCTCCCATCATGAATCAGCACAATATCTAGTAATCCATCACCCGTCATATCGGCAAGTCTTACTCTTCGGGATGCATCGCTGAAATATACATCCGGGAATTGTTCCAAATTATTAATTCTAGGTTCAAATCGAGGGTGATCATACCCTTTCTCTCCAATAGATTGGAACCATAAAAAATAATTGTCTTGTGTTACTAAAATATCAGAAAGTCCATCACCTGTAAGATCAATGAGCCTTAGATCCGGATTCGCCAGACTTAGTGACGGAAATACCTCAAACTTTTTAAATGGCTTCCATTCTCCTTCAGGCAATGCCTCATAAAAGCCTGGCATTACAGGGTCACTGACAATTATATCCGGTAAACCATCACCTGCAAGATCTCCAACAGCAACATGTGAATCAGACAGTTTTACATGTGGAAGTCCTTGAGTGTGGTTGTGAGGACGTCTCTGGTCAAAAGTACCATTGCCCAGATTACTCCAGATAAAATATCCATAGTCAGTAGTATTAAGTATATCAGGCAAACCATTGCTATTAATATTAAAAAAGCTATAATCCTGATTGCTGAGAGCAAGGGGAGGGAATTCATCACTTTCGAATTGTATGCCCTGGTATTTCTGTTCATCAGGCTTGAATTTAGAATACTTAAAAATAGCGGGTGGCATATCAGCCCTTATATATGTATTTCCCTTTTTTCGATAACCTGTTATTTTCACAGCGTAAAGCATGGATATTTTGGAGTAATTTTCGTTTATATACTCAAAATCAGTCGATTTAACCAAGGGTGCATCGACAAGCTCGCCTTCGGGAATGTGATGGAGCATTAATACACGTTCGCAGCGTCTGAGAGTTCTGATTTCAAAGCCAGCACGAAAAGATGAAAAAGAATCTTCGCGAACAGGCCATGTGTTATGAATAGTATCTTCGAAATCTTTTGTGAAATTATATAATTCATCAAATTCCTTGGGCAAATCTCCATAATCAAACAGTACTTCAAACAAATAATAACGTTCTTTTGTTTTATCGAACTTTAGATGGTGAGTAGCTGTCCGGTTTGGACCAGTCTTTTTTTGATCATCTAAATTATCCGTAGTATTGCCATAAAGTATACGCCTTATGTAACGGTTATTGTATTTGCGATTATTCTCATAAACTTTATTTATATCTGGAGAAGGATTTTCCTTTATGTATTCATAGAGAATATGGTTTCCTTTCGCATCAAAAGTTTCTTCAAGCAGCCACTCAAATACATGTTTCTCTGATTCCGCTTTTAATATCTTCGCATTTTCTGTTTTACCATATATGCTGGTAATGTTTTCTTTGGTTGTTACTCTCCAATAAATCTCTTTGGTATCTTTGTGGTACCATTTCTCGATTCTAGCAAACAGTCCTTCTGTCCTCGGCCTGTAGCGAGTTACCAGATATTTACCTCGTTCTTTCGGAACCGGCATTCCTGTGCTTTCATCTATATCTGTTTCATCATCAATATAAGGAACAAGATCTTCAGCTCCGGACATGATAAATACATCTTTATCCGTATATGTGGGAAGCCCCTTTTCTGTCTTGCGGGTAATCCGCGGCAAAGATAACTGCCAGCCCAGTCCAAAAAGACCGTTTCCATTTCCTGTGCAGTACTGTAGAGTCAGTTTGGGATAAAAATCATTTCGGCAAGGCGATGTGTAAATGGGCACGGAAAAATTACCGGTACCGGTAAATAGGTTAGGCTTGAAGGTTTCCCCGATACCCTTTATAGATCCTCCTCCCTTGGGAAGCGATATAGCCGGTTTCCTTGATTCTGGATTTTTTTGCATTACTTATTCCTCTACTGGTTGTAATGGACGCGGGCTTTATAGGCTATTACCAGTATCAAATCCTTAAGAGATTCAGCCTGAGTATTATGGAGTATTTTAATTTTCCAAGTATTGCAGGGGGATTTGCCATTGAATTTTCTTTTATCATACTCATCCTGTATATAGCCTTCCTCAAGTAGCATACCGGCCGTTGTATTATCAAAGGTAATTTCAGCATTCACATCGCTTGACTCATCCTGAGCAGCAATTAGGTTCATGAATGTGATATAGCTGATATCCTCATTATGAGGAAACATATTTTTCCTAATTTCAATAGCTATTTCTCTGTTAGCGCCCGAGGTATTCTTAAAATGATACCATTGATCCGGGAAGTGATTGTGCATACTGAAAAAGCGCATTCCCCCTACAGGGCAGTACCCATTTTCATCAATTCCCATCTGTTTTAAAACTAGATCTCTGTAAAAGCGATCCTCCAGGGCTGTATATTCAACAGTAAGCAGTACGTCGATCATAGAATTATAATCAAACTTGTTGGCTCCTTTGGGCATTTCCAGGGTAAAACTCGAATCCACACCTTTTCCTTCAAATGGAAGAAGAATGGGGTCATGTAAGCTGGCTTCAAACAGACCGGTTGCTTTTTGCGCAAAAGAAATGGCAATGGATTCCGCTTGTCTGTAAATAGTTTTTGTATCTTCCCACGGAGGGCCTACCATTACATGGGAGCAGCCATTATCCCAGAGAGTTGCCCGAATCTGCTCATGGGGTGGTATTAAGGCCATAACACTGATGCTCACTCGTTTAATCAAGCGCATATAGTGACCGGGAAATTCTCTGTCAAACCATTGCATTTGAGGATTGAATTCCATCACTCCTGTTTCTCTAAATCCCTGAAATTCACTGGGAGCCAAAGAGGCAAGGCTCATGGTTTTTGACAGCTCTTTTTTTCTGGTTTCAGTGGTCATACGGAATTCTTCCAGCTTATTGATATCTATTAAAAGCTTTTCTGCTCCTAAAAGCCCCTTTCTCTCGCCTTGCCAATAGTTATGCTTGACAAAAGCAATCGTCGTCTGCCTTTCAAAGCAGAGCGCTTTTTGTGCCATCTGAGCCATACCCAATGCAATATAAAGCTGATTGCGATAGACTTTTTTAAGTTCTTTGCTCAGCCATTTGTAAAGCTCTCTGTTAGTGAAACGCTTATTCTCAAGAAACTGTAAGGTATCCTTTGCATGCTGATTTGAAAGCTCTGCAATCTCTTTTTCCTTATCAATAATATTGTAATGATCCTGGGCGATTTTAATGCCCTGCTGGGATATATTCATATCATGCATGGCTATATCCATCTGAAATTTCCATTCTTCCATTCGCCTTTCAAAGGAGGCTTTCGTAGAAAGGATCGATGAGGTGGTAGCAAGCGCTTGAATCCCAAGCTGTGCGGCCCCTGATGCATCTAAAACTGCAAAAGCAGTTGCAGCAATTCCTTGAGCTGCTGCAACTGCAGCTAAGGTTGCTAAAGCTGCAATTTCCCAACCGGACAAACCAGTGCCAATAAGTTTTTGATAGTGGTCTCTTTGCGCAATGACTCTGTCAAACTGCAGACTGGCCAATTGCATGGAATCAAGTGATTCTTTAAGGCGCAGGGCCTGCAAAGCAATATGCGACTTAGTCACAGCCAGATCCTGTTTTGCATTCATGGTCTCATATTCAGCTTGCCAGTATTTTTCCTCTACTGATAAAAATTGACTCTCAATATGCATGGCCTGGGAAACCATACTCTTGGCCTGTTCTAATAAATAAGAATAGCGGTATATGGGCACAGGTGTATTTAACATTAAAGTATCCAGATCTTCCAGGCTTCCTCCGCCTGCAAGAGTTTCCAATACTTGCTCAGGATCCACGGGTGTGGAATAAGGCTGAAAGCGCTGTTTCATTCCGGCAAAGTTTCTGCAGGTTCTTAATTTTTCCAGGTTTGATTCAATTCTGTAGCGTAAAAGAATTAATAATGGATTGGTGGGAATACAAAATTGATATTGTATATAGATAGGAATTAATTCAACAAAAGGTATTTCTATTACCCTTATATCAAATGGATCTGTTAAATCTTCTGTGAATCGATTGCCAAAACCATTTCCAAACGGACCTGAAGAGTTATTAATAAAACGGTTTTTAAAGGGAGTTGCATCTTTAATGGGTAAATTATAACCAGAGTCTATACTCAAAGTCAAAGTCTCTAATAGCTGCCTTGCAGGATTCTCCTGGCTGTGAACAAGAGATGAAAGCGCAGGTTTTTTTGGGATTTTCTTTTTTGCAGTTATGATATTTGCTGATAAAACCTTTTTATAGTCTTTTCCGCTAGTACATTGAGATAAGGATTTTTTTAAATCTGTAACAAATTCTATATTCTTTGTACGGGATCGTGTATTTCGAATGGATCTTAATTCTCTTTGAAAAATCCTTCGTTGAACAGGGTTGAACCTTGCTGTAACCTCAAGCACAAACTGATTCCAATCCTGTCTGCAATAATCCCTTGGGGCCTCATCCAGAGATAAAACATCCCTGGCCATTTCATAAAGCTCCCTGGCTCTGTTTCGCGACTCCCCTGTGTCCTGGGCATACTCCCTGTCTGCACAGTCTAATAAGGTTTCAGCATATTTAAATATTACATGCCGCAGAATAACGGATTTTCGATTGTGGGCTATTTTATAGGGGTCAAAGGGATCCTGAATACGTGAGGAAGGATCATTGCTCTGGTTATCTAATTCAAAGCGCTTATAAATCAAGCGCTGGTCTATTGTTTCCCTATAGGGATCAAAGATAAGCCTTAGCCATTCCAGAGCCTTTTCATATTTTTCTTTTTCACAGAGTTCGTTAAAAATGAATAAGGGTAAATAGAGAAAGATCTCATCATAAAATATAGCCGGTATAGATTGCTCCTGAAAGCTTTCTCCTATTTCTTCCTGAGAATGATACCATACTGAAAGGCTTTCAAAATCATAGCTGTTAGATATTCTATCTACCTGTGAGGGATCAAACCAGGTGATATTCTGCGGGAATTTCCAATCCTGCCACCTGATATTCGGTTCAATCTCTACCTGTAACAGATAACGGCGTCCATGAGCTGAGAAAAGCGCAATAACATCATGAATATATGTAACAGATGTAAGGAAATCATAATTGATATGATGCCGGAAAGCCAGGTCATAATGATCCATCCTTTCCATATTGGAAGAAAGCGACTGTGCAGAATAGATAACACTGTTGTTTTGCAGATTATAGACTGCAAATTGTAAATGATTTGAGTTTGCATTTCCTAAATGAGAAGGATTCGTTCCAATAATAAGGGTATGATCATCTGAGAGAGCTATTGTATGCAGGAATTTCTGATGGGGTATTTGTATATTTCCAGGTAATTCTCCGGCATCGGAATCATTGTAAATATTTATCTTTAATAGCTTATAACTACCAACAAAACATACAAGCGCATTCAGATACTGATTGTCCTGTATGCCTAGTAAAGCTGCTGATAAAATATCATCCTCTGTATTGAATATATAACTACCGATATCTTGGGTAACAAAATTTTTATCTATAGTATAATAAGATAAACGCTTTCCATTATTTGTATCTTTATAAGCAACAGCGAGGATAAATACTGGTTCAGAAAGAATGTGAGAAATATCCAGTGTACTCAAGCTGAGTACACTGAAAGGCTCCTCACTAGCAATAGGAAAAAGCTCCTTGATTTTTTTTATGCTCTTTTCTTTTTCATTAAAGGTTAAGAAGGTTGCAATATTGGAATAATAAGTTGAAAAATCAAATTCATAAGCAAAAGATTTCAGGTTATAAAAATATATTTTATTATTAAAGTTAAAAACTTTCCAATCCAGACTCAGATCTTCTCCTTCGAATCCTTCAATCAATTGCCAGCCTGACCAGTAATCATCTTGATTTATTGTTCCAAAATAAAAGGTTTTCTTATGATTGAAATCATAACCTTCTTCATCATCCTCATCTGCGTACAAAATCTGTTTATTCCATGCATATTGTGTTTCGTCAGAATAGTATTCAATACCAAAAACATAGGTAAGCCCGTTTTTCTTTGCGGTTCCAATAACATGAATCTTTGCAGTATTTACAATATCCGTTATATATAAACATACTTTGTCCACATATTCCTGGTCATTCTCTACCTCTTCATCGGTAGTGTTTTCAAAATAGGCAGTACTGGATTTCCTCAATTTGGGCAGCAAAAAATTCTCAGGATAAAAATATACCATTTGAGCTGCGTGCCAAATTCCATAGGTTTTCATCCACATCCATCTCTGTTTGTCAAAGTCGTTCCTGCCGGGAGTCTCTTTTCCCATCTGGATGTAGAGCACATAAGATTGAATGGATTGTATGGCCTGGGCTGTGGGGGTTGTCCTGTAACATTCATCAACTGTCAGGTCTATATGCAGATAATCTGCAAGCGAGTCTGTATCAACAATACTATCAGCTAAATTGGATAGAGATAGAGCAATTATTATCAAGTTTTGCCTGATCTTTAATAGATAGCCAGAACAAGCCTTTTCAAATGCCTTTTCTATTTCGATATCGGCTCTATTGCGGGCATCTTCCTGAATCAATTCCTCTATTTCTGAAAGCTCTTGTTCCAAGATTGTATTCAAGTATTTATCAAATTCTGTGGTTCTTAATTGCTCTTGTTTTTCCTGCTCAGAAAGAGTAGCTGGAAGATTGTTTTCAATTTGACTATAGGTGGTATCAGCATAAGTTTCTGCCTGGATTTCAGCTGCTGAAGGGGCCATGCCATCCTCTAAAAGATCAGAAAGCTTTTCCTGCTTTATAAGCTCCCTTAAGGGCAATACATCCTTTTCTGCTTTTTCACGCGCGCTTTTCTCTACTTCAGCAAGTTCAGCGTCATAATCAGAATCAGCCGGATCAAGATTTGCACTTTCAATTTCCTGATTTATAATAGAAGCTTTTAAAGATAAAAGCTCTTTATTGAGCATCTCTATTTTCTCATTCTTTAATATCTCTTTGTATTCTTCATAAACGGATTTTTTATATTTTCGATGAAATGATTTCCTTAAAATAACTTCCAGTGCATAACTGTGTGAGCTTTCAATATGTCTCTTTCGAATATTATCAGGATCAAGAATGAAATGCTGAAGATCCCCGACATCCAGAAAAAGCTCTTGTGCAAGAGAGCTGAGATTGTTTTCTGCTTCTGCTTTTAATACATCTTCTCTTAATGTACCAATTTCCTGAACATAAGAATTAAACAGCCGGATTATAACATTAGGCTCAGCATCAACAGAGCTTAGATTTTTAAACTCTTCCCAGAGTGCATCCACTCTTGCCTCATTATAAGTCTGGTTTCGCTTTTTAAGAATAAAGCTCTCTAATACATTTATAGCCAGCTCGATCTGTCTTACAGGCTTCTCCGGTGCGCAGATTAAAGCCCCTATTTGCCGGCAGAACCTGTTTTCTGCATTTTGCAGGCTGACATCAAAACAATCCGCTAAAAAGTTAATAAGATCTAAAAGATAAAAACTGGGACTAAAAACCGATGATTCCGGTTCACATACAGGACATTCTTCTTCCCCTGGAAGCATGTTGTTGGAAATAAGCATTTTGATTTTTGGTATTTGTTCTGCATCAGGCTCTGGGTACAGCTTGCTCCAGCCTCGATTTTGTGGTGTATTTCTGGTAATCAAATCTGTATATAGATTATTGATATAGTTATTTTTAAGTTTTGCCGTTTTTTTAAGCTCCTCAGCTTGATTTATACTCAGCTTGTTTTTACTAGCTTTAACAATCTGGTTGGCAGAAGCCTTGGCCACCTTGCTGATACAGTCAAAATTATCATTTATTAAATCCTCATTGACTTCAATATTGTGAGATACGAGATTCAGCCTGGCATGGGATTCTAAATTTGCAGCTATTTCCTTTGATATACTCTTAGTATCCGGATGAGATTCTAAAAGGCCTATTTCTCTTAATCTTGAGAAAGATTCTATCTGAGTTTTTTTTAAACTGTTTTTTATTGAATCTGAAATGTTTAATTTGTTTAAAGCGTCGTTGAATAAAACGGATTGAGGATTTGCCTTTTTTGCTGCATCAATAACCTTCTTAAGATTTTCTTTTTCTATTATCTCTTTTGATACAGCTGTTCCTTTTTCCTTTTCTTGCTTTAAGATCTTAGCCAGGTTTTCCGGTGTTTCTTTCCATAAAGTTTTGAGATTAATTCCTTTTTTTACCAGCACATCTGATGTGCTTTCATCTAGGTAGGGGAGTTTCATCAATTCAAGTGCCTTATGAAAATGTTCTATGATTTTTTCTTGTATTTGGCTTGTTTTTGATATACGCTTTATATCCGGTTTTTCCTTATCAGCAAGAATTCTTTCTATAGCAAATACTTTCTCTTTTGGAATATTAAAGACGCTGCCCAGTTTAGATTGCCTTTTTTGTAATTCATTTATGCTTTCTTTTAATTCCTGTTCTTGTTTTTTAAAAATTTTATTTTTCTCTAAATCAAATTGTTTTTTTGAGCTTTTTTTTTCTTCTGGCATATAAAGCTCCTTTAGTTGTTGAGATAAATAGAATAATATAGAATTTAAAAGAAACAATCAAATAGATAAATCTCTTATGTGTAATTATCCTTGATAACTTTCAGTAGTTCGTGCTGACTGATGAAGAGTACAAATATATGGAAGTATACGGTGGCCGACTCTTCATACCAGTGGCAAGATGACGCGATCTGTGTACTTTTCTCGGGGGACATAGTGGCTGCGGTTTCTATGGTTGGTTTAATACTGGTTGGGGTAGAAACACAGGATATAATTAATGCAAGGAATATTGCTATTACAACTAGAATCAGTGTGCGTTTCAGGTAACACTCTCTTAAAACACTAGATAGCAGACTTTTCATTTTCATATATCATCATGCTTGCAAATCTAATGGTAGTGAAACTTATAATCTTAAGTCAAGCCTTAAATAGGAAAAGTGGAATCCTCTGTTGATGAAGGTATTTCAGGCAAGGACACCAACAGACAGCCCTTTCGGGTTAACAGGGACTCCTTCACTATAAAATGGTGAAAATATGGTGGAAGTTTATTGTAGATTTGTTGACAAGCATATTACATTTTGTTAGTATTAAAAACGATTATTAATATAGGCAAGATTAGATGAAAAAGTAAACAATGTGATAAAATGTACGTGCTTATAAAAAAAAATTCTGAACATCCAACAGTACAATGGAATTATGATATGCTCAAAAAGGAATTTCCTACTATAAGTATGGGTAAGGTATATAGAAATATAAATATTTTATGGGAAAATATTATAATAATTGTTTTTTATCACCAGCCGGAAGAATTTAAACCGGTAGATTTTTTACCTTATATTACAGGAGGAAAATATGAGTGAAAAGAAAAAACTTACCAATAATGTAGGTGCTCCAATCGTTGATAACCAAAATGTTATGACAGCTGGCAAAAGGGGCCCTATGCTTTTACAGGATGTCTGGTATCTTGAAAAGCTTGCTCATTTTGACCGTGAAGTTATCCCTGAACGGCGAATGCACGCAAAAGGGTCGGGAGCTTTTGGTACTTTTACAGTTACCCATGATATTACCATGTATACCAAAGCAAAAATCTTTTCCATAGTCGGAAAGAAAACTGACCTTTTTGTACGGTTCTCCACTGTGGCCGGCGAAAGAGGAGCAGCCGATGCTGAACGTGATATCCGTGGTTTTGCCATTAAATTCTACACTGAAGAAGGCAACTGGGATTTAGTTGGAAACAATACTCCCGTCTTTTTCTTAAGAGACCCGTTAAAATTTCCTGACCTTAATCATGCGATAAAAAGAGATCCAAAAACAAACCTGCGTAGTGCTAAAAACAATTGGGATTTCTGGACAAACCTTCCTGAATCACTGCATCAGGTAACCATTACTATGAGTGACAGAGGTATTCCTCTCTCCTACCGTCATATGAATGGATACGGCAGTCATACCTTCAGTCTTATCAATGACAAAAATGAAAGAATATGGGTCAAGTTCCATTTTAAAACTCAGCAAGGAATAAAATGTTTAACAGACAAGGAAGCAGAAGCAATTATTGCAAAGGACAGAGAAAGCCATCAACGTGACCTCTTCGATAGCATTGAAAAAGGTGATTTTCCTAAATGGAATATGAAAATACAGGTTATGACTGAGGAACAGGCAAAAAAATTAAAGTTTAATCCCTTTGATTTGACAAAAGTATGGCCTCATACAGAATATCCGCTTATGGATGTAGGAGTTCTTGAACTGAACAAAAATCCAGAAAACTATTTTGCTGATGTAGAACAAGCTGCTTTTAATCCAGCCCATGTTGTTCCCGGTATTGGCTTTTCACCAGATAAAATGTTACAGGGACGACTTTTTTCTTATGGGGACGCACAGCGATATAGACTCGGAGTAAACCATCATCTTATTCCGGTAAATAGAGCCAGATGTCCTGTAACGGGATTTCACCGTGACGGCCAAATGAGGGTTGATGGTAATTATGGAGCAACTTTGGGCTACGAACCTAACAGTTATGGTGAATGGAAGGAACAACCCGAATACAAAGAGCCTCCTCTTGATTTAGACGGTGCTGCTGACCACTGGAATTTCAGAGAAGATGACGATGATTATTATTCGCAACCTAAAGCACTTTTCAATATAATGAGTCCAGAGCAAAAGAAAGTATTATTTGAGAATACTGCCAGAGCAATGGGCGATGCTCCGAAAGAAATTAAGATTCACCATATCAACAATTGTATGAAGGCCGATGAAGCTTATGGCAAAGGTGTTGCTGATGCTCTTGGAATTCCCTTGAGTGAGGTTAAATAACAATTCAATATTGAAAAAAATTATTTTGATAATTGCAGGAAATATTTCTCTTGCACTTGGTATTGTGGGTATTTTTGTTCCTCTACTTCCGACGACACCCTTTTTATTACTTTCAGCAACCTGTTTTTTAAGGAGTTCTAAGCGTCTTTATAATTGGCTTACCCATCATAAACTTTTTG
Source organism: uncultured Spirochaetaceae bacterium (assembly GCA_964514135.1). Taxonomy (GTDB): domain Bacteria; phylum Spirochaetota; class Spirochaetia; order SZUA-6; family RPPD01; genus JAFGGG01. The sequence continues at coordinate 31,009 of CAZEPL010000037.1, forward strand.
GGACTTACATAAGAAGTTATTTAAAGTACCGGGCAATATCTTTAAAAGCAAAGGTTTTATCTATTCTCCTTTTATGGATAGTTATTAGTACTACTGTTTTCTTCTTTATCAATTTAGTGTGGCTAAGAGTTTTACTTGTATTAATAGCTGTCGGTGTAACAGTGCATATTTTGAGTTTGAGGACACTTACACTGGAAATGCTTAAAGATTTAAAAATGAACCAAGCAGCAAATCTAAAAGACAAATTAAAAATAAAGAAGAGCAGGAAGTTATCAGAATGATTCGCCAATATCGAGTCAACGGCCCTTCTCTGCGAAAGATAGCAGAACAATTAGGTCCCGTTAAATCACTAAGAATAATTCATGATTGTTTTCAACTTTTAATCTTTTATCAATAGAAATATTAAAAGTAACTTGTCCCACATAAGGTTGTAATGAGGAATTACAGGGATCCTTTTCCAAAGTGAAATATATACTTTCATGCATATCTTTGAAAGCATCAGAAAAGTCTTTTACCATAACCGGTTGGGGATAATTAAAATGCGCTATGGCATCAAGAGCAGAACTACGATCACTTAATTTTGCCTCCCATCTTGAATGAAGCTGTAAAGGCTTAACCCTATTAAATTTATTTGTATAAACCTCCATTAAAAATCCATCTTTTTTAAAAGTAAATTCCGTATACGCCCGTTCATCACCGGATTGAAAATCAGAAAATTTATAGTAGCCTTTGGATTCATTTACCGTATCAATTACCTCATACGTTACGCATCCCTTGTTTTTAAAAACACCATAAGTCCGCATAGCCACTTTAAGTTGATTATCATGCTTTACGATAAAAAAAGTTATATTGTTGTGAGTGTCAGGATCAAGCGACGTGTATTGTGATACCTGTGCCGAAGAAACCGGCCTGAAATCCACATACCACATCGGGAAGCTGCCTGCCGGTGTATCGGAAAAAACAGGACCACTCCATAATCCCGGTATTCGCTTTAAAAAGCCAAATCCAAAAACATCTCTTTCATTGGCTTTAGTTAGGTCAGAAGCGCTGCCGGTACTGATACATTGTATGAATAAAAGAATAGACTTTTTTTATAATCATCATTTAAACCCTTATAAAAAAAGCTTAATATATGATATGAGCCTTGTCAAGATTATTATAAACTGTCCACATAAAAGGGAAATCTATACAACATGTAAATTATTTTGATATTTATAAATCATCCTTTATTACTACCATTGTCAAATATCGTACCAAATGGTCTTGAAATAAATAACGATCCTCCATTTGATTATTATGAATTGCTAAACTAAGCAATGAATCTAACCTAACAGCCTTTGATCCAAGTGGGTCTATACAATTAAATATATTTAATGAACAGGCTTGTCAATATGTGATCTAAAAAAAGCAGAAATTCCGCGAATTCAAAAATCATAGTGCTCCGAAGCCCCAGAAATTGGAATAAGAGCAGTATTATTGACTCGGTACAATCCTGCAATACCCTTTGTCCGCCAGCTCCTGGTTTAGGTACTTGCCTTTTATAGTTACTTGCAAAAAGTCTGCTTCATCCGGCAGGTAATAAATATCAGCAAGGTATCTATCGAATTTATCCCGCCAATGAGTTTTAACAACGATAAAATCTAAGGGTTTCAGCTTGTTGTTTAGGTATTGCATGGCTTTTACGCCCTCGTCCGTTTCCGCAGGCGGAGCATCAAGTTTATGTAAGAGTATTTTTTGCCGGATAAAGATTTTAAAGCCCAGGTCCAGAACAGCCCGAAAGGTGTCTCCGTCCAGCACTTTTTTAACATACGCTTTGTAGGTATAGATTTGTTTTAAAAGTAATGTCTGTCTTTTTAAAGTTTGGCGGTTTTTAGTTTTTTTACTTGAACCGTCTGGTCTGGAGTAAAGTCAGATAGATTGGTTATATCCACACCATATAGTCAATTAATTAATAGAAAAAAAATGTTCTTTATAGATTGTAAGATATGTTATATTAATTATCATAATATCGGGAGGTATATAAAATGAAGAAGAGATATCTATTATTATTACCATTATTATTTATAATCTTTTCTGCTCAAGATTGCTGTGATGATCCTATCCAAACACAAGCAGGCCCTTTTGTAGGAATCGATGTAATTTATAAAGATGCTTCAGGAAATGAGGTTATCAAATCTTTTAATTCTGATATGCCGGATCCAGAAAGTTTGCTCGGATTTGAAGTTTTTTTACCAGAAAGCGATACTGAATATACATTACTGTTAGTTGGAAGAAGTGATGCGTGTATAAGAGATCTTAAACTTGAAAAGAAAGATTTTAAAAATACAGGTGCTATGCAACCAATTGATGCTCATACTGTTGTTGTATTAGAAAAGGATTTATCAAGCTGTGCTAAAAAACAGCGTGTTGCTTCAACTGAAAAAACATCACATGCAGATCGAAGAAGGTATTATTTATTAAATTGTACTGATTTTTTTAACAAAACAAATGGTGTGGATATAATTATTATTCCACCACAATAAATAATAGACTATACGTTTTTAAAATAATATCATTAACCTTCTCAATAGTTTTGACAAAATGAAAATTTGGTTGCTGAATCGAATTGAGTGTGAACCCAACTTTTGATCACGGAGCACACAGAGATTAATCTGTTATATATATTAATATGATCATAATGTTTTTCTTCATGTAGGCAGCATGAAGTATTATTGGCTTTACTTTGTCCGGGAGGGTATATAAGAAGGAAATATAACTTATAATTTAAAGAAGAAACTCATATTTCCTTTTTCCATGTAAGATGCGTTTGATTTCAACCATTTTTTTTTATTACATAGAATACAATATACTCTTCAATTATTAACATTCTATATCCAAGATTTTTTAATCTGCTATCATTTGGAAATTTTCCCATTTCAGGAAAATCTGCCAACTTTGTTATTGTATCATCAATTGTGTTTAGGAATGAAGCTGCTGCAGAAGGATTATCTTTATAAAGATAATCAAAAATATCTGTTAAATCACGTTCAGCTATGGAAAGATACAAAATTTCGTATCTTTTAGGCATTTATTTTTTTCCGCAATTTAAGCATGAGATCTTTATGAGAAATACGAGAAGAATCCATGTTGCTTTCATTTTCCGCTTCACCTAGTTTCTGATAAAGATCGATAAGCGCTTGTTGTTTTTCATACAGCTCTATACTCATTACTACTAAATCACCTTGTCCATTTTTTGTAAGAAACACCGGTTCCTGTTCTTTATGACATACCTCTGAAATTGAATTAAATTTATTTCTCATATCCGAAATGGGTCTTATAATTGGCATAACAACCTCCTTATCATAATACTATCATTATTATGATAAGGAGGCAAGTATAGTATTTGTTTTCCTTCATGTTAGACCCATTATGAGGCATTTTTACTACTCACTCCCCATAGTATATCCGTCCTCCTTATGGGCTGGCTTTCATTTTCTGACTGATGCTCAACCGGCTTCCAAAAACAGGGAGTTTTTTTGGAGTGTCAGAAAGCCGCAGTATCAGGAAGCAATTATATTATCTCTCATATGACTCGGATGGTTTTCAAGAATATGAATAGAAGAGGTATGTAAAATTGATATAATCTAACTAAAATATTATGCATTATTCTTTCAATTTTTCTTAACATCGTATTCAAATCTGAAAAATTTTCTCAAAAGTAAGCCAAAAAATCAGCAGTTGCTATTTACTCGTAATTATATTATGTGGCAACCCTTACTCGATCAAAATGCACACAAAGGCATGAAGCTCCATCATTATACATTCTAAATAGATAGGAATGTCATTTATCATATCTTTCATGATCACTTTGATAGCTTTATAGATCACTATGAAGAGGAGTATGCGAAAGAGTATGGTGCTTATAGATTGGATCGTATTACAGAGGTAGTGAATAAGTTCCTTGAATGTGGTGATTATACCCAAGCACCGGCAAGAATTGCATGTACCAATCCCAATTGTGATTATGGATATTTTGACCTTTCTCCTGTAAGAGTTTTGGCTTCTGCCCATCCTGCACCCAAAAGAACAACGGTATGGGGGCGCTTTTAAGGATTTTTCCACATATTGCCTTGACGACGATTTTAAAAATGCTTATCA
>CAZEPL010000038.1:0-33394 GCA_964514135.1 uncultured Spirochaetaceae bacterium
AAAGCGCTGTGCATCAAATTCTTCCCGGATGGCGGTCTTGGCCAGGGTGAGGAGTCGGGTGAGGTATTCCGTATTATAACGCTCCGAGAATGAGTGATAAGAATTATCCGGGCAGGCAGGAACGAGAAATAAAAGCATACTTACAAAAGCCGCTGTGATCCTCACGGTGCATCCTTCAGCTCTTTGAGCAGTGTTTGGGCCGGTTCAAAAAAGGGATTCACGTCGAGCGCCCTGTCCAGCTCTATAAGAGCGGCATGTTTTTTCGCTGTGCCTAGCAGAGCCTGCGCGCGGTAATAACGGGCCTCCTCCGAGTACGGATTGCGGGACAGCACATTGGCGGTGAGCTGTAATACTTCTTTATAGCAGGAATTCCGTACATAGATTTCATACATACCAACATCATACCAGGGCAGGCGCCAGGGCAGGCCGTAAGCGTAAGCGGTTTTTAAAGCGATGAGCGCTCTGCTCCGCTGTCCGGTCAGCAGAAATAATTTGCCCAGATTATACCAGGCAAATGCCGATTCGGGTTTATCCGTTACGTCATGATAAATGCGCTGCTGCAGCAGGGCGCCGGGGCCGGCTGAACCGGCATGTTTGTCGATTATCTTTGAAATCAGTTGTTGTTTTTCCTGAGGCGCGACTACAAGATATGTCCACATAAAATGAGCCCAGAATTCGGCTGTTTTTTGGTATGAATACGGGTAGTACGAACCGTAAAGAGAGTCCATCAGGATAAATTCCGACTTTTTGTCCGAATAGCCGGTCACAATAATGTAATGGCACATCCAATCGTCATCGTCTGGATCGAGGCCGATTTTAAGCATAACCGGGATTCCTGCCGCGACCAGCTCCTTTACAAGCCGCAGGGTGCCTCCTGTGTCAGAGAGCGTATAAAGCCCCGGATTTTCCGCGTAGCGGGCAAGCTCATGTATGCTTGTGTGCTTGTCCTCCGCGTGCGGGCGCAGCTGCCTGGCTATCTCTTCCTGTGAAGCTTTGATCTCAAAACAGCTCAACAGCATGGAGAGTGAGGCGGGGCCGCAGTTGTTCCAGGTCTGGTAGCTGTGGGTGAGTTTCGTTATGACATGTTCGGAAGCAAGCTGTGAATATTTTTGCGGTCCGTTATCTGCTGTTAACGCGGAGAGCCGGCAGCGGGCCAGGGTGAGAAGCGTTGCTTTATTGAGAGGAATTTGTGCCGGGTAATGCAATGCAGGCTGCCGTGTGTTTGCAGGGGGAACAGATTTTGTCGAGTACTGCCTCGTGTGCGAAAACAACCACTTCGCAATGCCTTGTTTCATACAAAGTACAGCGCACACGAGGCTGCACATAATAAGCGCAGAGAAGGCGATTACCCGTATTGATTTTAGTTTATACACGAAAGTTTTTGACACGCTTTAAAGGTAGCGCTTACAACTCCCGCTTGTCAATCACTCGCTGCTTTTTGCCTTCAACCGTATTACGCAGTGATTTGGGTTCGGCCAGAGTAACCTTGGCCTGCAGACCCAGCTCCTGTTTCAGGCGCTCGGCGATTGTTCCGCGTAGTCTCTCCAGGGTTTTAAGCTCGTCGATGGAAGGCAGATCTTCCGAGATTTCAACTTTCAATTCGATCTTTTCCACGCCTTCCTCTCTGCCCAGTATCAGCTGATAGTGAGGCGATGTACCCTCAATTTTCTGCAGAATCTCTTCGATCTGTGAGGGAAATATTTTGAGCTCCTTATAAAAAATCAGATCATCGGTGCGGTCCATAACACGCTTCATGCGTATCAGTGTTCTCCCGCAGGCGCAGGGTTCGGGGATCAGCGAGCTCAAATCCCCTGTGCGGTAGCGTATCAAAGGAAAGCCTTCTTTGGTAATGGTAGTGAATACCAGCTCACCTTCTTGTCCGGGATCAACAGGCTTTAAGCTCTTGGGATCGATGACTTCTACAATAAAATGATCTTCGTTAATGTGCAGACCGCTTCGTTTTTCACATTCTCCGGCCACACCCGGTCCGATTATTTCCGTGAGGCCGTAATTATCATACGAGATAAAGTGAAGCTTCTCATCCAGATATGCCCTTAGTTTCTCGCTCCAGGGTTCTGCGCCCAGCAGTCCGATCTTTAAAAACAGAGCTTCGGGGTGCACGCCCATTTCTTCCATGGCGTATGCCAGCTGCAGCGCATAACTGGGAGAGCAGATAAGTGCGCTGCTTTTAAAATCCTTCATAAGGGTAATTTGACGTTCGGGCATATTGCTAAAGGAAGAGGGGATGACGCAAGCGCCGATATGCTCTGCTCCCTGGTGAAAACCGAAACCACCGGTAAACAGACTGTAATTGTAGGCAATCTGTACCACGTCATGTGCCGTTATGCCCACGGCGGAGAGCACGCGCGCCGTGCATTCCGTCCACATCTTAAGGTCGTTTTTTGTGTAGCCTACGATAACGGCCTTGCCGGTTGTGCCCGATGTGGCGTGAATACGCACGATATCACGCAGAGGCACGGCGAACATATCGTAGGGATAACTTTTCCTTAAGTCTTCTTTGCCGGTAAACGGTAATGAGCTCAGATCCTTTATCGATTTTATCCGTTCGATATTTATCTTATGAGTATCAAAAATCTGTTTATAAAAGGCCACGTTGCGATAGACTCTGTTAAGCGTGGACTGCAGCCGTTCTATCTGCAGTTGATCCAAATCCTGCCGTGCTATGCTTTCATATTCCTTATTAAAAATCATGAGCAGCCTCCTTATTCATTTATCTTTTTATATTCTTTGCCTAAATAGGCCCGCTGTACGTCACGGTTGTTTAAGAGCTCGGATGAACTGCCTTCAAGTACTATCTGTCCGGTCTCCAGTACGTACCCGCGGTCGGCAACCGCCAAAGCCGCTTTGGCATTTTGTTCCACGAGCAGAATGGTAACTCCTTGCTCTCTTAAGTGGATGATCGTGCGAATAATCTGCTTGACGATCAAGGGAGCGATTCCCATGGAAGGCTCATCCATCATCAGCAGGGTGGGCCGTGACATAAGCGCTCTGGCCATAGCCAGCATCTGCTGTTCTCCGCCGGAGAGCGTGCCTGCCAGCTGATGCTCTCTTTCCAAAAGGATCGGGAACAGAGAAAAAACCTCCCGTAGCGTTGCGGCGGCCGGGGATTTATCTTTTTGTTTAAATTGCAGATAAGCTCCCAAGGTAAGATTTTCCTTAACTGTCAGCGGATTGAAAACCTGACGCCCTTCGGGAACCAGAGCGCAGCCCAGGCCGATAATTTTTTCCGGGCTTTTCTTGTCGATCTGCTGATCTTCAAAAAGAATCTCTCCGCTTTGTGTTTTTACCACACCCGCTATGGTATTTAACAGCGTGGATTTCCCTGCGCCGTTGGCGCCTATAATAGTGACGATCTCGCCCTTTTTAACATGCAGGGAAATGCCTTTTAGCACACGCAGCTTTCCATAACCCGATTCAAGATTGCGGATTTTAAGCATACTCTTCCCCTAAATAGACACGAACCACATCAGGATTTTTTTGCACTTGTTTGGGGCTGCCTTGTGTTAACAGTCTTCCCTGATCCAACACCACAATATGATCCGAGATGTCCATGACCAAAGACATGTCGTGCTCCACAATAAGGATCGTAATACCCGAGTCTTTTATGCTTAAGATAAATTTGGCAAGCTCCTCCGTTTCATAGATATTTAAGCCGGCGGCAGGCTCATCGAGCAGTAACAGTTCGGGTCCGGCCGCCAGGGCGCGGGCGAACTCCACCAGGCGCTGTTTGCCGAAAGGCAGGTTCTCCGCGTATTCGTCCGCGTAGTGCATAAGGTCAAATTTTTCCAGCAGGTTTTGGCTGGCCTGTCTCATTTTCCGTTCTTCTTTCCACGTGCGTGGCAGTCCCAGAATACAGGAAACAAAGTCGGCCCGGGAGCGAATATGACAGCCCGCCATGACATTTTCCAGCACAGTCATATGCTGAAAAAGCCTGGTGGTCTGAAAGGTACAGGTAATACCCGACTTGGCTATTTTGTAAGGTTTTAATCCGGTTATGGGCATACCCTTGAATATAATCGAGCCTGAATCCACTCTTAATCTGCCGGATATCAGGTTGAAGAGTGTGGTTTTACCCGCGCCATTGGGGCCGATGATGGCCTGGATAATACCTGAGCTCACCTCAAAGCTTACATTATTGACCGCTTTAAGGCCTCCGAAAGCACGGGACAGGTTGTGAATGTCAAGCAGAGTCTTTTTTGGCATATTTCCTTATCATCAATAGTATTTTTTCCCGCCACAGCTTAAGGCGTGTTAAATTTAAGAGTCCCGCGGGCGCGAACAACATCATAGCTATCAGAATGGCGCCGAACACAATATCGTCGAAGCTGCCGAATACTCCGCGCAGCGAGAGGAAGGTCAAGACCACACTCATGAGTACACAGCCCCAGAGATTGGCCATACCCCCGACCGCGACAATGGCCACATAGCGCACTGATTTCATAACGGAGGCTTCGGAAGGACCGATGGATCCATTGTAATGAGTGAGGAATACGCCTGCAATCGCGGCGAACACGGCGCTTAAAATGAAGGTGTAGAGTTTATAGCGTGTGGTATTAATGCCGAGTGAGTTGGCGGCTACTTCGTTGCCGTGGATAGAGCGCAGGGCCCTTCCGGCACGGGAATGGATGAGGTTTATACAGATAACAAGCGCGATGATAACAACACCCCATGAGATGTAATAATTGGGGATGCGCAGCGGAATTTTTGAGGAGACTTCCAGGCCAAAGAAGAGAGAAAATCCCGGCACACTGGTTATGGGATCATGCGCGCCCAAAACCGTTGTGGCATCGATAATAGCCTTAATGATCACACCGAAACCCAGAGTGGCCATGGCCAGATAGTGACCGTGGAGTCTGATGACGGGAATGCCTATGGCGATGGCTGCTAGAGCGGAAAACAGCACGGCCAAAATAAAGGCCACCATGGGTGAAAAGGTGAGGAGTTGTTTACCATAAAGGTCCTCACGTTGGATGATGAAACCGATTGTGTGCAGGAAGCGGATAAAGGGTGATGAAGAAAAAATGCTGAAATCAAAGGTGGTAAGTACTGCTGAAGTATAACCGCCTATGGCAAAAAACCCGGCGTGACCCAGGGAGATCTGACCCGCGTATCCGATGAGCAGGCACAGGCCGATGACCACAATTGTGTAGTAAGCGGCCTGCGTAAGCTCCTTCAGAAAAAAGGAAGTACCTGTAACAGCCAGCAGCAGCTGCATAACGATAACAATGCAGAAGAGAACGGCAATGGGATAGTAGCGCTTATGATCCATCAGTACTCCTTTAAAGCACTTTCTTCTCTTTTTCCGAAGAGTCCGCTCGGTTTGATGGACAGGATCAGCAGCAGGATACCAATAGAAACGGCATCGCGATAGGCCATAGGAAGTATACTCACGCTGAAGCTTTCTATAAGACCCAGCATAATTCCCCCGGCCACTGCCGCCATACTGTTTCCCAGACCGCCGATAATGGCCACGGTAAAACCCTTTATGGCGAATGCCGAGCCCATCTCATAATTTGTTTTAGCCAAAGGAGAGATGGCGCAGCCCGCTAACGCACCCAGGGCGGCACTTATCATAAAAGAGAGGGTAATCATCAATTTTACATTGATGCCGCAGAGGCTGGCGGCGGTCCGGTTGGCGGCGCAGGCGCGCATGGCTTTTCCCGTGAGGGTATATTTAAAAAACAGATACAGCACCAGTACCAGAAAGACGCAGATACCGATAATCCAGATATCCTGAGGCGAGATGCTGGCGCCCATGATTTTTATGGATGTGCCCTCTGTGCCTGAAAAAAAGGGCAGGGCAAAGGTCTCGATTCCCCAGATGTACGACATACCCTCGCGCATCACAATGGAAATTCCTATGGTGATGACAATGAGGCGCAGTACCGAAGGATTTTTTAACCAGCTGATAAAAGCGAATTCAATAGCCGCCCCGATAGCGGTGGTTATGAACACGGCTAGAATAATAGCCGCGATAAGTGCCGGCACGCCCGGCAGACCGATAAATACCAGCAGGCTGTTAAAACTGATAGCAAGGAGAGCTCCTATAATGAGGAACTCTCCCTGGGCAAAATTAATTACTCCGGTTGTATTATAAATGATATTAAAGCCGATGGCTACAATTGCATAGATACTGCCTACGCGTAACCCGGCAAAAAAGTACTGGAGTACGATATCCGAAATATTCATCAATTTCTAATATAAAACAAACTTTCCGTCTTTCACTATATACATGACAAGAGAATCCATACCCAACCCGTTATGATCGGCGGCTGAATAATTATAGACTCCACCGGTACCGGGATGATTCTTTAAATTCTCAATGTAGTCTCTTACCTTCTCTTTATCCACTCCGACAGCTTCAATGGCTTTGACCAAAATCATAAGTGCATCATAAGCGTGTCCGCCGAAGGTACTTACGTCTTCAATGTAGGTATCTTCATACATCTTTTTATATTCCAAGAGCAGTGCTTTTTGAGGATTATTATCCGGAAGCTGTTCGGGAGCCAGCAGTCTGCCGCAGGCAAAGAGAATGCCTTCAGCAGCTTCCCTGCCGATGGTTTCCACATATTTAATATTGCCGAAACCATGGCTGTGAAACAAAGGAACGTCAAATCCGATCTGTTTCATATTCTGCGGAATAATGGATTGAGCGGGAAATACCGACCAGTTTACCACTGCTTCCACATTGTTCGCCTTTACCTTGTTGAGTAAAGCGGTGAAGTCGCTGTCCTTTATGCTGTATTCTTCGGCAATTACGATTTCGATTCCATACTCCGGAGCGTATTTTAGCAGCTGCTCTTTACCGGATTTTCCGAAGCCTGTTCCTTCCACTACCACACCTATGCGCTTAATACCCATATCCTGCATGATTTTAAATACCCACTTGGCCGCATAGCGGTCCTGCTGCGGAGTGGTAAAGACATACTTTGCCACAGGATTGGAAATAGTTTCGGCCGCAGCACAGGACATGAGAATTGTTTTGCCATTTTCACAGATGTCTTTGATAGCCATTGAAGTACCGCTGGAAGTAGGACCAATGATAGCGAACACCTCATCCTCTTCAATAAGCTGGTTGGCAAAATTTATGGCTTTTTCCGAACTGGCCTGTGAGTCTTTAAAAATAAGCTCTATTTTATGTCCCCGTACACCGCCCTTTTCGTTAATGTTATCGACGAGCAGCTGGACGGTCTTTACCTCAGGTTCTCCCAGGAAAGCAATGGGTCCGGTTTCCGCGAAAATTGCACCGATTTTAATTGTTCCTTTGACCTCTTCAGCACAGCCGGAAAAAAATAATAACGATGTTATAAGCAGGCTTGAAACAAGGGCACATGTAAATAATAGCTGATTTTTTTTCATTCTTAATTCCTCCTTTTAAAGTGTTGTCAGTTGACTTAATATAAAACCATGATAGTACTTTTTACTCTTCTTTCCAACAATAATTTCTGCTTTGCCTATTATATATTCTTAAGTACATCATCCGAGACAATAGCAATGTTATGGTCCTGCAATACTGCGATTGCTTTCCGGGCATTATCGATTCTGAAGACCACGATGGCGTTATCCACCTTTTTTTCCACAAACGCGTACATATATTCGATATTGATATCTTTTTTGTGAAATATCTCTAGAATACGGTTCAGGCCTCCGGGTTTGTCCAGTACCTCAACGGCGATTACATCGGTTTCCTGAGCCACAAAATTATGATCCTTTAATACCTTAAGGCAGGTGCCGGGGTCATTCACGATTAAACGCAGTATACCAAACTCGGCGGTTTCGGCTAATGACAGAGTCCTGATATTGATTCCGGCATCCGCCAGGAGTTTGGTAACCTCAGCCAATCTGCCGATTTTGTTTTCTAAAAAGACTGATATCTGTTTTATCTTCATGTGCATACTCCTTTTTTTATAATTGTCGTTTATCAATCACCCGCCTGGCTTTGCCTTCACTGCGGGGGATGGATTGAGGTTCGACCAGTTTTACCTGTGCATGAATATTTAAAGTGGAATAGAGCGCTTCCTCAATCCGTTTTTCATTTGCGCTGATGTTTTTAATTTCATCGGAAAACAAGTTTTCCGTCATCTCGATCTGAATTTCAATACTGTCCAGCCGGTCTTTACGGTCCACGAGAATTTGATAGTGGGGTTTTACATCCTCTATTTTCAACAGCACTTCTTCTACCTGAGACGGAAATACATTCACACCGCGCACTATAAGCATATCATCCGTACGGCCCAGCAGACGGTGCATGCGGACTTGAGTTCTGCCGCAGCCGCACTTTTCCCTGATGAGATAGGTGATATCACGGGTCCGGTAGCGCAGGATCGGTGTTCCCTCTTTGCTTAATGTGGTGAAAACCAGCTCACCTCTTTGGCCGTCCGGCAGCACCCGGCCGGTCGCGGGATCGATAATCTCCGGATAAAAATGGTCTTCGAAGATATGCAGTCCGTCCTGCTGCAGGCATTCGGACGACACACCGGGACCGATTATCTCAGTGAGCCCGTAAATATCGAGTGCTTTTAACTGCAGATCGGCTTCAATTTCCTTGCGCATACTGTCACTCCAGGGTTCCGCGCCGAAAAGTCCTACACGTAAGGGGAGTTTTGAGAAATCAATCCCATCCGCCTTTCCGATTTCAGCCAGGAGCAGAGAGTAGGAAGGGGTGCAGGTGAGAACTGTGGAGTCGAAGTCCTGCATGATTTGCAGCTGACGCTTGGTATTACCTCCCGAGATAGGAATGACATTTGCTCCGATTTTACGGGCACCGTAGTGTACGCCCAGCCCGCCGGTAAAAAGACCGTAGCCGTAAGCATTCTGTACGGTATCATTCTTGTTTGTATCTCCCATGGCCAGGGTGCGGGCCATGACTTCAGACCAGATTTCGATGTCTTTATGGGTATAGGCATCGACCACAGGCTTACCCGTAGTACCGGAGGAAGTATGGATCTCGACTATCTTCTCCTTAGCTACGGCCAGGAGCCCCAATGGATATACCTCGCGCATATCGTCTTTGGTAGTGAAGGGTAATTTGACGATATCCTTAATATCTTTGATATCAGATGGTCTGACCCCAAACGCGTCCATCTTTTCTTTGTAAAAAGGAACATTTTTATAAAGAAGCGCTACCAGCTCGCTTAAGCGTGCGCTCTGCATTGCCCGGAGCTTATCCGGCTGCATGGCCTCATATTCATTGTTCCAGATCATGAGTTCACCTCCTTTTTTATTGAATGATAAAATATACTGCCTTGCTTGAAGGCATTAAGATTTTGTGCTAAAAAGCCCGCGGGTACTGTTGCCCTGACAGCCTCTTCCCAGGCTTTAACGGAGAGGGGAAGCAGCGGAGCAATAAAACCCAGCAGGGCCACATTAAAAAATTTATCACTTGCTATCTGCTCACTTAACATACCCGGTTCTACCAGCAGCAGATTGGGACAGACTTTTTTCAGCTCTTGTTCCAGCCCCTGCGGGTAGTTGTCTACCATGGGCGGTTTAATCCGCGTGCGGCAGACAACGACCAGGCTTTTGTTATTTGCATACGAAAGCCAGCGCAGAGTTTCCATCTCTTCCAGGGAAAGCAGGATATCGGCCTCTCCCTGTGCTATCACAGGGGAATATACTTTACCGCCGAAGCGTACATGACTGAATACCGAACCGCCCCGCTGACTCATGCCGTGAATTTCACTTTTTTTCGCATCACAACCATGGATTAAAGCCGCCAGAGTAAGGATATCGCTGGCCGTGATAATTCCCTGTCCGCCGACTCCCACCATTAATATGTTATATATTTTCTGATTCATATGGCTTATGCTTTCTTTCTCTTGCGCTTTAAAATGATACAGGGACCCTGTACTACTATCAGGCTGAGCTCCTGCTTTTTAAGACTAGATGTTATGGCATTTTCTACTTCGGCCCGCGCATGGGCGGCGACGATATGAACATTTTCCGCTTTTATGCCCACAGCCTCCGCCAGTTTAAGATAATTGAGCTTTACCGTAGCTTCCTTATTAATTCGCTCGCCGGAAAGCGGATTGGGCTGCATGCCGGTCATGGCAGTGGTTTCGTTGTCAAGCACAATGATTAATGAATGACGTTTATTATAGGCGGCGTTTATCAGTCCCGTAACACCGGAATGGGCAAAGGTGGAATCTCCGATCACAGCTACGGCGTTATGGGTATACCTGCTGCCCAGTGCCGCTTCAATACCCTGAACCATGCCGATACTGCCGCCCATTTCCACGCAGGTATCCATGGCGCTGAATGGCGGCAGCACACCCAGGGTGTAACAGCCGATATCGCCCGTGACGATTACATCCAACTTATTGAGAATTGAGAATGTGGTACGGTGCGGACAGCCGGGACAGAGCGAGGGAGGTCTGGGCGGAGGAGTATACGATGTGGAAAGCTTTTGTGCTGAAGCGCTGCCGCCTTGAGCAAACAGATCATGCGGTACAATCTCTTTGAGGCCGCAGCGGATAATATCCGGACTTAGTTCACCTACAAGGGGAAGATATTGTTTGCCCTGTACCGTAAAACCCATGGCTTTGATGCGCAGCTCGAAAAAGGGATCCAGTTCTTCGACTATGATGAGCTTTGCTACGTGCTCGGCGAATTTACGGATTAATTGTTCCGGTAAAGGGTATACCATGCCCAGCTTGAGCACGGAAGCCTTTGGCAGCACTTCTTTTACGTAGGTGTAAGAAATACCGCTGGTAATAATACCAATCCGCGGATCTGCCGGCTCCATGCGGTTAATGCCCAGCGTATTGCAGTCCTGCGCTATCTTCTGCATACGCTGCTCGACTATGCTGTGACGCACAAGGGCATGAGCCGGAATCATTACATACTTTTGCCTGTCTCGCTCAAAGCCTTCTGCCTTGTGCGACCTGTCGGGGGTCTCGTCTTTAGCGACCACGGTCATGGAATGTGAAATACGGGTTGTGCTTCGCAACAGGACAGGAGTATCGTACTGTTCGCTCAAGGCAAAGGCAAGCCTGGTAAAATCTTTGGCTTCCTGTGAATCCGCCGGCTCCAGCATGGGAATCTTGGCAGCTACGGCATAATTGCGGTTATCCTGTTCATTCTGTGAAGAATGTATCTGGGGATCATCCGCGGTTACCACAACCAGACCTCCCTTTATTCCGGTATATGATGAGGTAAAGAGCGGATCTGCCGCCACGTTGAGGCCTACATGCTTCATGGTAACCAGGGTGCGCGCTCCGCATAAAACCGCTCCCAGAGCCACTTCAAAGGCTACCTTCTCGTTAACGGACCATTCCGTGTAGACATCAGGGTAGGAGGTTAATGCCTCCAAAATTTCGGATGAGGGTGTACCCGGATAGCCTGTGCCTACCGTAACTCCGGCTTCATAGGCACCCAGAGCAATAGCTTCATTTCCCGATAATAAAAGCTTTTCCATCTTTATCAGCCTCGTTCCGCTTGTTAAGCGCTTATAATCAGAGCGTATGTACTTCTTTGTCCGTAAGCAGTGTTATGCCGTTTTGTAGAAGAAGAGTTTCCGCCTGTTTATAATTATCAACTTCAAGCACTATCAGCGCGTTTTTATTCTGTTCCAGCGCGATTCCGTAACATTCTTCAATATTTATTTTATGCAGAGAAAGCAGCTCCAGCATCTTGTGCAGCGATCCCGGTCTGTCCTGAATCAGGGCAACCAGCACCGGTACTTTTGACAGATTCAGGTGCCGGTTCTCTAATACCGTAAATGCTTTTTGCGGATTATCCGGTAAAATTTTCATTACGCCGTAATCCCCCTGACCGGATACGGTTATTCCCCGCAGATTGATATGAGCCTCGCTCAGCAGCTTGGTAACAGCTTCGATTCTTCCGGGTTTGTTTTCTAAAAATAAGGCTATCTGCGTAACCAAGGGCGTGCTCCTTTATTCATTTCTATGGTCAAAGACCCTCACTGCTTTACCTTCATAAACCTTAAGGCTGTGGGCTTCAACTAGTTTGACTACGGGATTCACGGTGATTTCAGCGGTAAGCTCATCTTGCAGATGCTTCTGCAGCTGCTCCACTTGACGCAGACTCCCTCTGAAAGCTCCTTCTTTGAGTTCAACCAATATATGCAGTTTATCCATATAATTTTCTTTGTAGATATGAATTTCATAGTTAGTGCCTCCTTCGGGTATGCGCATCAGTACCTGTTCAATGTGGATGGGGAATAAATTTACTCCATTAATAATCAGCATATCGTCGCTGCGTCCCTTAATGCGCGTGAGGCGGCGGTGTGTCCTGCCGCAGCTGCAGGGTGTGGGATCTATGGAGGTAAGATCACGGGTGCGGTAGCGTAATAAAGGCATTGCCTCTCTGGTCAGGGTTGTCAGGACCAGTTCGCCTTGTTCTCCGTCCGGCAGAACTTCTCCGCTGTCCGGATCTATGATTTCAACAAAAAACTGGTCTTCCCAGATATGCAGTCCGTTCTGAGCCATACATTCGAAAGCAACTCCCGGCCCGCACATCTCGGACAGTCCGTATGAATTATAAGCCTTAAGCCGTAAAAGTTCTTCTATTTTAAGACGGATCTCATGGCTGTGGGGCTCTGCGCCGATGAAGGCCAATCGCAGTGAAAGATCTTTTTGAGGATCTATTGCCATTTCGTGCAGCAGCCCGGCCAGCCGCAGAGCATAACTGGGCAGGATGTGAAGAGCTGTTGTGTTAAACTGCCGCATAAACCAGATCTGGCGTTTGCTGTTGCCCGGACCGATGGGAATGGTGAGCATGCCCAGTTTTTCCGCACCGTAGTGCAGTCCGAGTCCGCCTGTAAACAGTCCGTAGCCCATCATGTTCTGAAACACGTCGGTTGTACGGGCACCGGCCATATACAGACAGCGGGCCATTATGTTGGACCAGCTGTCGATGTCCTGCCGGGTATGGAATACCACCGTAGGATTTCCGGTTGTTCCGGAGGAAGAGTGCAGACGAACTGTCTGCTCGAGGTTTACGCTTAAAAAACCAAAGGGAAAATGATCGCGCAAATCCTGTTTTGTGGTAAAAGGAAGCTCCTGCACCTGGCGTATGCTTTTAAGCGATGTGATATTTTTTTTGCTCAGTATACTTTTATAGAAAGTTGCCTGTAAGGCACATTGAATTGTTGTATTTAGTCGTTCCAGTTGAAGTATATTAAGTTCATTGCGGGGAAGCAGCTCGATTTTTTCTTCCCAATAGGAGTTTAAAGCCATTGACCTGATATTAATGTAAAGTGTTCGGCATGTAAAGTGAAAATCAAGGAGGAGGAAAGAAATCCTTGTATGATCCGCTATTAATTGATAACCTGAATCCTAAAAGGAGTATATATATGGCTGTGGCAGATAAGATAAAGCAGATGATGGTTGAGTCGTCCTGGATTCGCAGGATGTTCGAAGCAGGTACGGAGCTTAAGGAACATCATGGTGCGGATAAGGTCTGTGATTTCAGTCTCGGCAATCCCAATCTTAAGCCGCCGCGTGAGTTTATAGAAAAACTTCAAAGTTTGGCCGGACAGGATATACCCCTGAAGCATGCCTATATGCCTAATGCAGGCTACCCCGCCGTGCGCAGTGCGGTAGCTGATTATATCGGGGAGGAGTACGGGCTCGGATTAAAACCGGACAATGTAGTTATGACCTGCGGAGCAGGCGGAGGTCTTAATGTAATTCTAAAAACGATTTTAAATCGGGGAGACAAGGTGTTGGTATCCACTCCCTGTTTTGTTGAATACAGGTTCTATGTTGAGAACCACGGCGGCACACTCGACCTTGTCCCGGGTAAACAGGATTTTGACCTGGATATTGCCGCTTTGGAAAACAAGATCGATGACCGGACAGCAGGGATTATCATTAATTCTCCCAATAATCCTTCGGGCAGGGTTTACCCGGAAGAGACTCTCCGCAGACTCTGTGCGATGCTTGAAAAGAAAAGCAGTCAGATGGGACGAACGATTTATCTGATGAGTGATGAGCCCTACCGCAGGATTGTGTTTGACGGGATAAGAGTGCCTTCGCTTTTTATGTTCTACCGCAATACTGTTGTAATTACTTCTTTTTCCAAAGACTTTTCCATACCCGGTGAACGGATAGGCTGGCTTGCCGTGCATCCGGAAGCTGATGACAGTGTAAACCTAATAAACGGCTGCATTTTATGTAATCGCATTCTGGGTTATGTGAATGCTCCCGCACTCATGCAGCGCGCGGTGGCTGCTCTTTTGCATGTGACGGTCGATGTGGAGGAATATCAGCGTAAAAGAGATGTGCTTTTTAAAAACCTTTGCCAAATGGGGTATACTGTACGCAAACCGGAAGGGGCCTTTTACCTTTTTCCGCAGGCACCCGGGGGTGATGATCTTAAGTTTACGGATATACTGCGTCAGGAATTAATCCTGGTCGTACCGGGAAGGGGTTTTGCTCTGCCCGGCTATTTCCGGATTGCCTACTGTGTGGATGATGAGATTATCGAAAGATCTCTTGAGGGCTTTTCACGGGCTGTCAAAAGAGTACCCCACACTTAAAAATTACTAAAAGAGAGGGATATGGATTCCTTTTGGATTACTTTCGAAGCTGTTGCCATGCTCCTCTGTATCGGCCTCATCGGTGCCTGGATGATTAGGCGCAGGATGGTGGAAGAGAAGTTTTTTTCACTGCTTTCACCGTTGGCTTTAGAGATTGCTTTGCCGGCCCTTGTGTTTTCCAATATTATCAGTAATTTTAATCCCGCCGTAAAGCCTGACTGGTGGGAGCTGCCGCTGTGGTGGATGTTTTTTACGGCTATTGCATTTGTGCTTACAATGTTGTGCATGTTGATTGCAGGAAAAAAACTGAAAAGAGAATTTGGGGCAGCTTTGTTTTATCAAAACGGGATCTTTTTCCCACTTGCCATACTCGCGAATATCGCGGGCGGATCTGAGTATATTGTTGATCTGTTTTTCTTTGTGGTCTTTTTTACAGCCTTCTTTTTTAATACATCCTTTTTGTTTTTTAAATCCGGAGAAAAAATAAACTGGAAGCGGATTCTGCATCCGGTTTTTATTATGACGGTTGCTGCGGTAGTAATTAAATTAACCGGCACTCATATCTATATCCCCTCATTTTTACTGAACAGTCTTTCCATGATCGGAGCTATGACGGTTCCCCTGTTAATGATAATTCTGGGGGGTAATATCCTTGTAGATTTCTCCCGGATGGGAAAACTCTATATCGGAGAAATAATTAAGTTTGTAGTGTGTAAAAATATTATTTTTCCTGTAGTAATGCTGGCAATTATTTTTTTTATCAGACCTTCATACAATATCGCCCTGCTTTTACTGCTGCAGAGTGCGGTGCCTCCCATTACGGCCGCCCCGTTAATAGTAGAAAGATACGGGGGAGAGCGTCTGGCGGCAAATCAATTTCTTTTCGGGAGCTTTGTGTTTTCGCTTATATCTATTCCCGTCATGCTGTTCGCGCTTGATTATATGTATAATCTTTAGAGATCCGTGCTGCCGGGAGGAAAAAAGACCAGGGTAAGTGCAATATAAACCACATAGAGCGCCAGCAGCACCATGCCCTTCCATTTTGTCAGTCTGAAACCCATTGCCGCAAACACAAGCATAATAACATTGATAAAAATCATGAAGGGGAACATAAACACGATTTCTTGTCGCTCGATTACCAGAGGCTTGGCTAAAGCGGCGGCGCCGATAATCCATAACAGGTTGAGAATGTTGGCGCCGATGATATCACCGAACGCAATATCACCGTGGCCCTTTTTGCAGGCCACAATACAGGTGGCAACCTCGGGCAGTGAAGTGCCGATTGCAATAACCGTAAGCCCGATAAAGATTTCCGGTACTTTGATTATATAGGCGATATTTACCGCTGATTCTATGAGAACTTTACTGGAAACAACCACACACAACACTCCGAGCATAAACAGGAATAGTTGTTTGCCAAGACCCCCCTCGTGACGGTGTTCTTTGATTTTTTCTTCTTCAGCGATTATTTTTTGCCTGTGCCTCTTTTGATACATAACAAGCACTGTTAAATATATAATAAGCATGCAGATGAGGAGAACGCCTTCCAGACGCGTAATATCATTTCCCAGGATACTCATGCCGAAAGTAATAAATGATACTGCTATGAGAAATATCCCTATGCCCTTTAATAATCTCGAAGGCACCTTGATAGCATGGGGTGCAATAAGTATGCCCAAAGCCAAAGCAAGTGCATTGTCGGCAATGACCGATCCCACCGCGTTACCTAAGGCGATTTTGTTCCGGCCCATAATTGAGGATAAAAGAGATACGGTGAACTCGGGCATGGTGGTGGCAAAGCTGACCAGAATTATTCCGATAATGATTTTAGGTATATTCAAAATTGCTGCCATACCTACGGCTCCGTCCACGAGCCAGTTAGCTGCTTTTGAAATCACAAAAAAGCAGAGGATTAAAAAGCCGGCGTTCACAAAAATATTGTCAGGAAAGGGGACTATATTGAACATGTATTAATATCTTCCATAGAAGCTGCCTGTTAAGTGATTAGTTATAACATATTCCATGTTATGTATGGAATAGAATGTAGCAAAAATAACAAAGCCCCGGTTTAAAAACCAGGGCTTTATTGTAACCAATTTCAACTTGTTTAGGAAATCGTTGTTTTCATATCCTCAAGAATAGCTTCCAAATCTTCTTCGTGTTCCACTTCTTCCGTCATTATTTCAATTGCCATATTATAAGTAACAGGATCTTTTCCCTTAACAAAATCTGAAAGCTTTTTATATACTTCGATGGCGCACTGCTCTCCTTTAATATTTTGCTGCAAAAGTTTCTTCGTGGCAGGATCTGAGGGTATATCGTACCCGCAGTTAGTCTGGTCATACCATGCTTTGGGTTCTAAGAGAGGGGTGCCGCCCAACTGATTAATGCGTTCTACAAGCATTCCCGCATGCTTCAGCTCTTCATTAGCATGCTCCATCAGCTCCTCAGATACAATACCTCTCATTCTCCCTTTGCAGATCTGTGATCCGATCCAATATTGATAATAGGCAAGCCATTCATCTGCCAAAGCTTTGTTTAACAGTGTAATGAGTTCTTTTACATCGACTCCTACGATTTCCGTACCTTTCGTTCCCATAATATTCCTCCTTTTTATGATTTTAATAAAATATTTATAGTATCATACATGCCGTTAAAATATTTATTCGTGTATGTATTATAGGTATTTTTGTTTGGAATCTCAATACCTGCAAAACGAAAAATATAAAAAAATAAGAATTATGTTAAAGATCGCATATAGCGCTTAAACAGAAAAATAAGCGGAAACACATGTACACAGAGAGCAGTGCCAAGAATGAGCGTTAAGTCTAAGGCGGCTGCTCCGCTTCTTAAAGCCAAAACCAGCTCTGCCGACCAAAAGGGCGGCAAGATGCCGCCGATATATTTAAGCGGCGCAGGTAAAAGATAACCCGCAACGGGCCCTAATAAAATCACTCCCAGCGCTTTGCCCAGTGCCAGACCTTCAACCTTATTGTGAGCAAACGTTACCAGAGTGAAAAAAAAGAATAATCCCAGGAATGAGCTGAACATAGCATAGAGCAGTACCTGCGCAATCGTAAAATATACCAATCCGTTTAAACTGAGCATTAATATCGTAAAGAAGCCTGAGAACACCAGGGGAAAGCTCAAGCGGTAGCACAGATAGCCGGATTTCTTAAGCGGAGTTATAAACAAGTAACTGCTTATCCGGCTGTCGTGTTCATCCAAACTCAAGAATGCGGTCATAAATCCCCACAGCATAGCCGGAAGCAAGCATAAAAACAGAGTGATGAGCAGATAATACTCTTTTAAATCGAACGATAGATATCTGCCCAATAGTTGCGCGGCCATGGGTACGCCCCAGCGCAGTATTGCCAAAAGCAGAAAGGGTGCTGCGGTCGATAAAATCAGCATGGGATCACGGCCGATATTCTTGAAATCGGCACTCAGCAGCCATAGGTATTTTTTCATCTGCCGTCTCCTTTTTTAAAATTTTGTCCGGAGGAGAATATGAAACTTACCTGGCTGTAAATGACTTTGTAAAGGGCAAGATAGGCAAAAACAAAAAATAACACGTTCCACAGCAGTAATCCGCTAATGCTCCACAGTGATATGGGGGTAGCATAGATGCCGGATTTAATAAGTAAGAATATTGCTGTAAGAGGAAAGAGGGTAAATATCTCGTGAGGTGTCCATTGCAGGAAGTAAGTGGCACTCGGAATGAGCAGCACTACAAAACAAAGGCTTAGGGCAAAATATTGATTTATGCTTTTAGCCAAGCTTCCCAATACCAATCCGAAGAGGGTGTAAAGCAGCCCGGAAAAAATAATTGTGAAAAAGAATAATACTATATTTCCTGGTACCTGCAGGGTGCTACTTTGAATTATCAGACTTGAGACCAGGCTTAATAAGAGAAAAGAGATAATTTTTGAGAAGATATATTCGGTAAGACGCAGCGGCGTGACAGCTGTATTATTAAGCAGTCCCTGGCTTTTCTCAAGCAAGAGCACGCCGCCGATAAAGAAAAAACCCAGCACAGACGTATCGGTTAAAATAAAAAACAGAGCCGTAAGCTGTTTAAACGGAAGCGGCAGGAATATAATAATAAGGCTAAATAATACCGTAACAAAAAGATATGCATAGTAAAAACCGTGACGAAACTGGAAAGCGATATCCATTTTTATAAGCTGGCAGATTCTCATACCAGCCTCCTGCCCGTAACTTTTATAAACACATCATCCAGGCGGGCTTCCTCCGAATGCATTGTTTCTAAGGGGTAGGTGTTTAAGATGCGGAGATACTCCTTGTTTCGCCCCAAGCCTTTAAGTGCAAAGGAGGCGCTTTGCAGGCTGCCGTCTTTTTTGTACTCCACCTTTACGGATTTTTTACCATACTTTAATTTTAAGCTTCTGGGAGAATCGATCAGATTTATCTTTCCGTCTATTAAAAAGGCCAGATTATCACATAAATCCTCAGCCACCATCATGTTGTGTGTGCTAAGGAAGACGGTTTTGCCCTTGCTTTTTAAATCAAGGATGATGTCCATGATACCTCTTGTCGAGGCCGGGTCCAATCCGCTGGTAGGTTCATCAAGAAAAAGCAGATCGGGATTATGTTGGAGAGCGCGAATAAAATTAAGCCGTATTTTCATGCCTTTGGAAAACTTTTCCACGCGCAGATGAGCTTCATGCTGCAGACCTACCATAGAGAGCAGCAGCATGGGATCTGCGCTGCTGTTTCTATATAATCCGCGAAAAAAGTTGAGATTTTCAAGTGCGGTAAACTTTTCATAGAGATTGGGTACTTCGAAGGAAACGCCCAGGTTTTCATAAAAATCCTTACGCGCTCTGCTCGCTTCCTGATGCAATACATTAACCTCTCCATGATAATTTTTTAAAAGTCCGATAAGAATTTTTACGGTAGTGCTTTTACCCGCGCCGCTGGGACCTACAAAACCGAAGATCTCAGCTTTGTCCACATTAAAACTAAGATTGTGTAAGGTATTCTCCTGGTTTTTGGGATATTTAAAGCATAATTTAGAAACCCGTATCATTTTTTGCTCCTTTTGTTTCCGGATGCAAACCCTTCAGTTATCAGGCCGTCCGCTATAAGATCGATGAGCAGGTTTATCTGTTTAAAAAAGCCGGGGCCGATTTCACTTTTATGGATGGCCAGAAAGAATATTGTCTGTAAAAGAGCGCTGGCCGAGACGATATCCGTTGTTGATAATTGCTTGTGATTTGCAGCTTCTGTTAAAAAATCCAAATAAAATTTATTATGCTCATGTATATGCTCTGAAAGCCCTTCTGCAGGTATATTCCTGGTCAGGTAGGCAATCTCCTCCGGATTGAACAGTGTTTTTACAATGGGATTTTCTTCGATGGCCTTAAGCTGAATTTTCAGTGTGGTTTTGAGTCTCTGTTTATAGGTTTTACTTTTATCGGTGAGAATTTGCGTGAGCAGGGGCCGGGATTCGCTTTCTAATGTATCCAAAGCCGTTAAAAACAGGGCTTCTTTGGACGGGAAAAATGAATAAAAGGTTCCCTTGGCAATACCTGCTTGGCGGGTAATGTCTTCCACGCGTGATTTTCTGATCCCAAACTCGGAAAAAATCTTGAAGCCTATGGTAATCAGTTTTTTCCGCATTGCTTGTTTTTGTTCTTCCGTAAATACTTTAGGCACAATAGCTCTCCTAAAAAATGACTTAATGACCAAAAACATTATATAGTCATATAAAATATAATGATATTTTTATAGCTTGTCAATAATTTAAGAGAATTAACGCAGAAAGAATTAACGCAGAGACGCCAAGACGCAGAGAGACGCGGAGTAAGTAGCTGAAATGATACCAAAAAATACTTGGCGCCTCTGCGCCTTTGCGTTAATTCTTTAGCTGGTACCTCTGATAACTATAAGCTTGCCATTGCAAAGCAGTTCTTATAATATAGTTAGCAGAAAGTTGAGAACAGGTTGTTCGAAAAAGGTATAAAACAAAAAAACCAGATTTTCCGCGCTGGAGTAGGGGCGGTAATACTCAATGGCCAAGGCAAGGTTCTGGCCTTAGAGCGCATTGATGTTAAGGGAGCCTGGCAGTTTCCCCAAGGGGGGCTTAGGGCAGGTGAAGAGCCGGATCTGGCTATATATCGTGAAATCAAAGAAGAAACCGGTCTGAAGGTGAGCCATTTACAGCTAATATATAAAATGACGCGACCGCTGGCGTATGAACTGCCGCCGCAATATCGCACAAAAAAAACCGGCAGGGGGCAGGTACACTACTGGTATCTGTTTCGTCTCAAAGCTAATGAGAAAAAAATCACTCTGGGGGATAAAAAGGAATTTACCGCCTGGAAGTGGCTGCCGTGGAATGAGCTCTTAACAAGAGTGGTGGAGTTTCGTAAATCTGTTTATCTGAAATTACAAAAAGAGTTTTTAAAGCATAGTTCACACGCTTAAAAGTTGTCAACCGTTTTGGAAAACAGCGGTGGGTAATGGATAAAGTAACACGAGATTAAAGAGAGAAAAATATATAATAATATTTTTATTGACATTCAAACTATGTCTTATTATACTATACTAAAATATACAAGCTTGTATATTTGGGAGGTTATGCATTTCAACAAGATTAATAATATTGGGCTTGCTGCAGAGGAAAAATCTTTATGGTTATGAAATAAAGCATATTATAGAAGAACATATGGGTGATTGGACATCCGTAGCCTTTGGCTCGATTTATTTTGCTTTGACGCAGCTTGAGAAGGAGGGTTTAATTATTAAGGTCTCTGAGGAAAAAAAGGGAAACCGTCCTGCGCGCAGTATTTATGAGATGAGTGAATCCGGAAGCCAAGAATTTTTACGATTACTGACTAATGTATGGGGAGAAACAGAGCCGCAGTATTTTAAAATTGACATCGCACTCTTTTTTATCAGAGCTTTGCCTTTAAAAAAAGTAAAGCGTTTTATTGCCCAGCGGATCGACAAATTGGAAAAGCTGCATACATATTTACTTAGGCATAAACAGGAGCAGTTAGCGGATAAAAATGTTCCGCGTTTGGCACAAGCAATTTTTGATCATAGCAGGCTGCATATGGAAGCGGAATTAGTATGGCTGAAAGATCTCTTACAGAAAATTGAAGAAAAAGTATATGGGTGAAATTATTTTTTTTAGCGAAATATACAAGCATGAATATACAAACTAATATATTTGCATGAGGAGGTGTTATGATTAAACAAAGAATAATTGAAACAAATGAAGGCATTCAGGCTCAGTTTGAAGTACATGCCTTCAACGAGTTCAGAAGGAGAATGCGCGATAAGGGATGGATAGAAACGGAGCAGGTGATTAAAAGCGGAATTACTCAAGGATTGGCGCTGGAAATAAGTCCGGGACCAGGCTATGTGGGATTGGAATGGTTAAAACGTACAACACGCTCTAAGTTAAAAGCTTTGGAGATCAGTCAAAATATGATTGAAGTGGCCATGGCTAATGCACATGAATACGGACTTGAGAATAGGGTTGAATACATAAAGGGAGATGCCGTTTCTCTTCTGTTTGCGGATTATGTTTTTGATGGTGTATTCTCTACCGATGCCCTGCACGAGTGGGCGGAACCTGAAAAGGTCTTTAATGAGATACATCGCGTGCTGAAAAATAAAGGCAGGTATTGTATTTGTGATCTAAGGCGTGATATCAATCCTCTCCTTGTCATGATTATGAAACTGCTGGTAAAACCCAAATCCATTAAACCAGGATTTATTTCTTCGCTCCATGCGGCTTATACAGTAGAGGAAATACGAAGTATACTTTCGCGAACCAAACTGGCAGGAAGTAACGTTACAAAAGATGTATTCGGTCTGGCTATCACCGGAATAAAACAGGAGTAACAAAAATCATAAAACAAACTGTATAAAAGCGAACAGGCAGAGTGCGCCCAACACAACAACCGCGGCAGGCTTTAACAGCTCTATAATACTTTTAATGAGATTGGTTTTGAAATATTCATTGGTAACGAGATGACAAACATGCAGGGGAGAGAGCATCATCCCCATGTACCCAAAAGCGAAGGCAATAACGGTATAAGACAGCAAAGTGGGCATCGGCGGATTGGCTCCTATTAAATTGATAACTATGGGAAAACTTGCTCCCACAAAGCCTACGGCAAGTCCTGTGGTAAGTCCGCTGATAAAGGGAATAAGTATGATGATAATAAATATTGGTATGGAAAGTGCTGCTAATTCCGCTCTTATGTGATCGGTGAGTAATATGCCGTCCGCAACCCTGGCTTCTATAAACGCCCCGTACACACGTATGAGAGCCACGACCAGAGCAAGTTTATAGCTGGTCAAAGAGGTAACGATCTTGGCAATTTTTTTTAAGGACAAGGGCCTCGTAAGCTGAAGGAAAACCTGTGCTGCTCCTATTGCGATTATCATAGGCAGATACTTACTCAACCCGCTTATTCCCGGAAAAGCTATTTGTATGAGAAAATAAACACAGATGACAATTTGGATAGGTGCAACAAGCATACCGAAGCGGACTGTTTCTTTTTGGTGTGCTTGTTTTTCTGTTTGCTTCAGCGTTTTTAAGGGCCGTAAGAGGAAGAAATATCCTCCCAAAATAGAGAACAGGCTTAAGGGGAGCTGCAGCAGCATGAACTGCCATATCTGCAATTTTGTGATACTTATTGCCAACAGCACACCCGGATAGAGCGGCCACCAGTATTCCCACACATGGCGAAACCAATAATTAATTTTTGTTTTATCAAGGTTGGCAACCTCATTTGCGGAATCTACGTCCTTAACCATGGGTGCTGAAAACAGTGCTCCGCCAGGCATGGGTAAAAGACCGATTAATGCAGGTAATACCGCCAGGGAATATTTTTTGGAGAGGGTCCTGCTTACCGTCCCCACCAGATCACGCATGACTCCTGTCTGCTTCATCTGGGTGCTGAGCCAGATTACCTGTAAAATAATTATTATCAGCAGCAGGTTGTCCGTTGCCGAAAACTGCAGCCAGCTGATATTCAAAATTTGTTGGACATTATGGCCCGACCAAAAAGCAAGAATGAGGATTCCCGCCAGTAAAGAGATGATGAGGTTCTTTACGCAGCGGTAGAGTACAAGAATAATTGTGAGTGTCAGGAGGATACGGATAATAAATGGTACCTGAAAAATAAAATCCATTAAGTATTATTTCAGTTGGAGAGATTTTATGGGATGTTTTTCTTCCTCAAGTCTGATTCTTTTAAATATAACCCAATCTTCTCCGTCTTGTTTTAAGGAAAGCCTTTCTGAAATTGAGTAGCCTTGCGGATAGACAACAAGCACCTCGTATTCTTCCGGAATTTCTGTGCGCAGCCATTTGGAAAATGAAACCAGAAATATCGTGTGCGGGATCGTTTCTGTTTGCGTGATGGTGAGATCGGTTACACCGTATACAAACTGGCCTAAAGCAATGGCCGGTCTTCCCAAGCGATCCCATTCGCTGGCCGGAATATATGTGTTTACTCCCAATGAAAGCTGTTGGCGTGTGGTAACATAAAGACGACTGACTTCAGACAATTCCTGTTTACCGGCTTCTTTTATTACACAGTCTTCCATAAGTCTTGGATTCAGCTCGTTAATGCCTCTGTAAAAGGCTTCCACAACCTGCTGTGGAGAAAAACCTGCCGTCAAACGGGGTTTGAAAAAGTTGGAAGCGTAGTAACCGACTACGAGAAGAGAGGCTACTACAATGAGTGAAGTAATGAGGATGGTCCTTCCCTGCTTTTCGAAAAATAAGTGAGTTTTATATCGTTTCCTGCTTTTTTGAGCTTGGATTTGGGCCTGCTCCATGACAGCTGCTTTTTCCTGTTGCGAAATCTTTTTTGTTACTCCCTCTTTCCTGTATTTTATAAACATCTTCACCCAATCTGCAAGGGAAAGATTATAAGAGAATTGTTCACTGAAAAAAGTCTTAAAAAACTTCGCCAGTTCCGCTTTCAATTCCGGGCAAGCCAGAGTAGCAGAAGCAGTTGTGAACGCTCTCATTTTAGCGTACATCTCTTCTATAGTAGAGCCTTGATAGGGGAAGACTCCGGTAGTGATTCTGAAAAAAAGGCAGCCTAAGCTAAAGGATAATTTTGATCTTTGGTCCTGTGCATAAGGATTATTGCATAATGAAAATACTTTGAATTTATAGCCTTCCGGATTGAACTCCCTTGTTTTCCTGACGATATCCGGAGGAAGGAAGAGGATATTGTTGTTTGCTAAAAAATAGACTGAATCCAACTGAAGCTCAAAAGGAGTAACGGTGTGCTCCAGCAGCTTTTCGCAAGCTTCCGTCAATAGTGCCAGAGAAGAGAGAGCTTGGCTGGCGGGTAAAGACAGAATGTTTTCCAGACTCATACAGGAGGGTACCGGGCCGGAGAGAAAGAATTTATTATTGCGGTTTAAAAACCCGGAAAAATGCCACTCCTGGATCTTATTTTGACCTACAATCCAGCCGGGGGAGTTTTTTAAATCAACTAATTTTTTAAAATTAAGAATATTTCTGCCCACATCAACCATGAGCTCTACTGTGGAATCGAATTTTTTTTTCATATGCTTTAGAACATACTTAATTTGAACGGTTTTGGTCAATAGCTTTTCTCATATTGATTAATCTATATCTGTGCTTTATATTTAAGCACGAGTCATATGAAAATAAAACCTATATTATTTGCTTGTTTTTTATTTCTCGCCATATCCTTGTCCGCCCAGCATGCCACCTATATACCGGGAAACAATTATCAAGTTAATGAGGACTGGTTAGCATTAAGTATATCCCTGGATAGCGGTATGTTTTTCGGCATGCTGTATGAATATGTGTTTCTTGATAATGAAAGTGATGGTAAATTCGATGATATGGTGAGTCGCTTGGATTGGCAGTTGAATCCATTAGTATACACAGGACTCACAATGCAAGCGGAAATGTGGGATCAGCTGGTTGTGGGCTTAGGTTTTTGGCTGGGGATTCCGGGTCCGTTAGGAAGTATGGAGGATAGAGATTGGGTTGATCCAAATTATCCACATCCATATACAGGCAATCTTGGGATAATTTCTTTTTCTGATAATGTGCTTAAAGAAGCAGTTTTTGCAGATATTAATGTAGGGTATAAAATATTTGAAGATGATATATTATTGATAATTCCTCTATTGGGCTTCAATTTTAAACATATTTATATGTGCGGGAGAAACGGATATCAGGAAAGTCCACCGGGAACATGGGACACATCATGGTTTGGGCAAGAAGCAATTACTTACCGGCAAAACTATTATATTTTTTACTTAGGTATTCAGACAGTTTGGTCTCCGCTCCACTTTCTTGATTTACAGCTGTTCGCTAGTTATAGCCCTGTTGTATTTGCTTTTAATGTCGATAAACATCTTTTAACTAGTTACGACTACGTTGATATACCAGTATGGGGACATTATGTTTATGTGGACGCTGCTATAAATTTCCGTATAATCAATGAATTAAGCGTTAAATTACACGGTTCCTTTTCATGGATACCTATTTTTAAAGGGGATTTATACGCAAAAGAAGCAACGGATGATACATATACTCTTTACCCTAGTAATCGTGGAGGCGGAAGTCTGATTATGGGTGGAATAAACATCTCAATTGTTCTTAATTTATAATTATAAAATTAGCAATTGATATTATCAGGAATTATGCCTATTATACATATTTGGGAAGAGAATTATGCGAAAAGAAGCTGCGAGATGGTTAAGACAAGCAGTTGCCGATTTAAAAGCTTCACAAGACAGCTTGGATGCAAAAAACTTCGAATGGAGTTGCTTTCAAGCGCAACAGAGTGCTGAAAAAGCCCTAAAAGCCTTACTTTATAACAAGGGATACAGTTCGCTGACTACTCATTCGGTAAAACTTCTTTTAAAAGAAACAGTAAAAATATATAAAATCTTTAATAAATTAACGGAAGAAGCAAGGGTATTGGATGCATACTATATTCCAACACGCTATCCAAATGGACTTGACTCGGATATTGCCCCTACAGATTACTATGATAAAGAGGATGCTTATAAATGCTTAAACTGTGCAACATCGATATTAAACACAGTAAAAAAATATATCGAGGATTGAATGAATTTATTACGAAACTTAAAAAAAATTTTGTAGTAGATAAAGTCTATCTGTTTGGCTCTTTTGCAACGGGGGAATTACATGAAGGCAGTGATATCGATTTAATAATTATTGGTGATTTTAAAGGCAAAATGTTTCATCGTATTGCTGAAGTACTAAAGCTGACGGATTTGCCTGTTGAGCCACTTGTCTATACGAACCAAGAGTTTGCGAGATTAAAAGAAACAAGCTCATTTATTAAAGAAGTTTTAAAAAAAGCAAAAGAGATATGATTGTAACAACCTGCTTGCCGGAAACATAAGAATACATTATTATTAAAAGAAGAGTTTTGCTCATGCTGCTACAGGAAGCTTGTAAGGAGAGCACATTATAGAAGAAAAAACTATTCTTGTCGGGGCTACATGGTTTAACGGGTCGGGAAAAAGTTCGCCTGCGGATTCATTAGACGAACTGGCTGCCCTGGCTTCTACAGCAGGACTTTCAGTAAAAGGACGTACCCACCAGAAGCTGTCCGAGCCTAATCCCGCCACTTTCATAGGCCGCGGAAAAGTAGCTGAGATTAAACTTACAGCCCTCAATGAGGGGGCTGGCACTGTTATCTTCGACGAAGAGCTCACTCCGGCGCAGCAGCGTAACTTGGAAAATATATTTGGTGACGATATAAAGGTTTTGGATCGTACAGCACTTATTCTGGATATTTTTGCCCAACATGCCCATACCCGTGAAGGGCAGATTCAAGTAGAGCTTGCACAATACGAATACCGGCTGCCTAGGTTAACGCGGATGTGGGTACACCTGGCACGCCAGGCCGGTGCTAGATCGGCCGGAGCCCAGGGCGGCGTGGGGCTGCGCGGTCCCGGTGAGACACAGCTTGAAGTAGACCGGCGTCAGATTAATAAAAAGATTTCACAGCTTAAAAAAGAACTCGAACTGGTAAAACAAGAGCGCCGGCAGCACCGGGTCCGGCGCAGAAGGAGCGGTTTTAAGGTGATCGCTCTGGCAGGCTACACCAACGCCGGTAAAAGTTCTTTACTCAATGCATTCTGCAACGCCGGTGTGCTTGTGCAGAATATGCTCTTTGCCACGCTGGATCCTACTACACGCAGAGTAAAACTTCCCCACGGCAGGATGGTACTTGTTACCGATACAGTAGGATTTATAAAAAAGCTGCCGCACCATCTGGTTGCCTCTTTCAGGGCTACCTTCGAAGGTATAACCGAAGCCGATGTCATTCTGCATATTGCCGATATATCTCATCCCCAGGTGCAGTCCCAGATTTCCATTGTAGAAAAAACACTTAAAGACCAGCACTCATGCCATAAACCGACTCTGCTTGTTTGGAATAAAATTGATCTTTTACCAAAAGAAACCAGGCTCGGTCTGTTAAAAGATAACAGTATTCTTGCGGTCAGTTCCAAAACAGGGCAGGGAATACCCGCATTGCTACAGCGCATCGAAGACCTTTTAAATCAGGAGCTGTGTTTAGTTGAAATGGATCTGCCTTACACCCATTGGGAGCTGGTACATGCTCTGTACGAATTAGGCACGGTATCTTCCATAGAGCACGGCGATGACAAGGCCCGGGTCAGAGCTTATATTCCTGAGGTGCTCTTCCCGCTGATTAAGCCGTATCAATCCTTAAGCGGTGTGTAATTAAAAAAGAATTCTTACCCTAAACGATTGACTTTATTTTACTCTCTTAAGTATTTTAAATGGATAATGGATGCAAAAATTGTCATTGACGTAAAACATGTTTATAAAACCTATAATTTGCTTAAAGCGCTTGATGATTTAAGTTTTTCGGTTCCGCAAGGCCGGTGTTTCGCTTTTTTAGGACCCAACGGTGCCGGAAAAACCACAATGATGAAAATACTTTATGCTAAAGCAGAGCGGGATTCTCATCCGGAAACTATAGTTAAGGTATTCGGATATGATCCCTGTCATGATGAGTTAGCTATCAAGAACATGGCGGGAGTGGTACCGCAGGAAGATAATCTGGATGTGGAACTGAATGTGGTTCAGAACCTAAAAATTTTTTCCAAATTTTACCATATGTCTTCCCGCTACGCGGAAAAGCGGATTGATGAGCTGTTGGACTTTATGGAATTAAGCGAAAAGCAAAAGGCTCCGATACGTGAGCTCTCGGGTGGTATGAAGCGGCGACTGATTATAGCGCGCGCGCTTTTAAATGAACCAAAACTGCTCATTTTAGACGAACCCACCACAGGACTTGACCCCCAGGTACGACAGCTTATATGGGATAAAATCCGCAGTCTGCAGAAAAATAAGGTAACAGTCCTTTTAACCACCCACTATATGGAAGAGGCTTACCAGCTTGCCGGTAATATCCTTATTATTGACAAAGGGAAAAAGGTGCTCGAAGGCAATCCTCAAAGTTTACTGGAAGAATATATTGAATCTCATGTGCTGGAACTTCTTGATAAAGAGAAATTCACGGCTCTGCCTGCTTCGTTAGCAAAAAAGGTACGGCGGGAGGAGTCCGGAGAGCGGATACTCTTTTACTGCGAGGATCCGAAAGTAATACACACAATTGCGGACAAGCTTGCCAAAGGTACCTTTTATATCCGGCAAACAAATCTGGAAGATTTATTCTTAAAAATTACCGGGAGAAAGCTGCATGAAACACAGTAAACAACTCTATCCGCCGCTCTTAGTGCGAATCGGCAGTGTCTGGTTCCGTCATATGCGTGTCTACTCAAAAAATCTAATCAGTAACGGTCTGCCTCCCTTTTTAGAGCCGCTGATATTTTTAGCAGGCATAGGTCTGGGTTTGGGCCTGGATCTGGGCAGCATCTACGGTATACCCTATCCCTTGTTTTTGGCAGGCGGTCTGTTTATGACAGCCTCTATGTTCACCGCAGCCTTTGAGTGCTCATTTGGTACGTTTATACGTTTGGAATTTGATCGGGTATATGACGGTATGCTGGCCGCTCCGGTTTCAGCCAATAATGTGCTGATCGGGGAAATACTCTGGGCAGGAAGCAAGGGTTTTTTCTTCACTCTCTGCGTGCTTATTGTAATGTCCGGAGCCCTCTTAGTACTATCGGTTGAGAATATCTTTACTAATTTTCTTATAGTTTTTATACCTGTTTTCGGTTTTATCAACGGCGTCATGTTCGGGTCGTTTTCACTTTTAATTACCTCATTTGTAAAGAATATCAATCATTTCAACTTTTACTTTACCGGCTTTCTCTCTCCCATGTTTTTCTTTTCGGGAGTGGTATTTCCTGTTCACAACTTACCTCCGGTACTTAAACAACTGGCGGAGATCTTTCCATTGACTCATACCGTACGTATTACCCGGACCTTGTGCCTGCACGGCCTGCAAGGTAAG
The DNA here is from genome assembly GCA_964514135.1 of uncultured Spirochaetaceae bacterium. GTDB lineage: Bacteria > Spirochaetota > Spirochaetia > SZUA-6 > RPPD01 > JAFGGG01. Next base: position 30,001 of record CAZEPL010000038.1, read on the forward strand.
TATCCCAATATGGATGTGAATTATCTACTGCGGGCGGACCTGCTTTTGGATGTTCTCTATATTATTGTGTTCATCGTTTTGATTTCTTATCTGGCAATAACACGGCTTAAGAAGCGTTTGATTGATTAATTTTTTTTCGGATACAGACCTCTTTCTTTATTAATCCGGATAAGGGCATCTCTAAACAGTGTCTCTTTGGCCTTAAGCATATGAAAGGGAACTTCGTATGCTTTTTCTATTATTTCAGGCTTAAAGAGCTCTTCTGTCGGACCTACTACAGGAGGTGTATTCTTATAGAACAGCACTATATAATCGGAGTATTTTTTGGTGAGGTCAAGTTCATGTAATGAAAAGTAGATGTTAAGCTGCTTCCGCTTGGCATAATCACATATATATTCCAAAGCTCTGTGCTTTTGATATTCTTCTAAGGCAAAAATAGGTTCATCCATCATTATTACAGGTGTACCGTATAAAAGGCTAAACGCCATAATCACACGCTGCAGCTCGCCTTTACTGATTTCTTGTGTGTGTTTATTAAGAGTTTTAGAAAGTTCAAAAATTTTAATAAGCTCGGGCACAAAATCTTTGTTTTGCTGCGGATGATAGCCGTGTTCATATACAAATTCTAAAAGCGTGCCTATATCCTCTTTGGTCTCGAACTCCATATTCTGGTAAATAAAGGCTGCGTGCTTGTCTCGCTCTTTTTCGTTTTTAAACTCACATGTATCTTTTCCGTCCAGCAGCACTTTTCCTTCTGCGGGCAATAACCTGCCTCCGCCTAAAAGCAGCAATGTTGTTTTCCCGGTACCGTTCTGTCCGATAAAAGAAACCACACCGTCAGGAAGTGAAAGCTTAAGCTTATGAAAAACCGGTGACCCGTCTTCCGGATAGGAAAAAGAAATGTTGTCAAACTCAATCATGGGTAAGTATTGTATCGGAAAAAGGTAGGCAATAAAAGATATATAATTAAAATAGTTTGTACAAGGCATCATTTGTCAGGATTTATTGCCATGACTTAACAGAAAAAGCTATGCAGGATTTAAGAGGTTTTCCTGCAAAATACAAAAGGATGCAGAGAAAAGAAACAGTTGAAACAATCGCTATCTGGATATTATCCATGACCGTATCTTTTCTGTGTTTGGTTGTGATTCTGTGATAGAAATCTGCTTGACACCATGAATACGCAAGAATAGAATATTTCAAAGAAAGGGACCTTATACGCAATGTGTGATATTGAGAGTTATGTGCAAGGCAGAGCACAAAATTATTTGCATAAATGTAGAATTATGATATACTAACCCGCCCCAAGACGCCCGCCGTCCATGGCGGCCGAAATATTGGAGAACTTCATGGGTGATAAGATAGAATTTGAAGAACAATTAATAGACTTTGTAAATACTTTCCAAAGTCATATTAGCTCTGATGATGGGCAATGGACAGTTAAAGGATTTATCGATATTTTCAAGAATATTTATACTATTTCATCTGATACCAAAATAGTTTCTAAAATACTTGAAATACATTTATTTCCAAAAATAATTGAGTTTTCACAGAAATACGGATACAAAGTAGTTCTTGCAGAACATCAAAATTATTATCCAGATATTTCATTTGTAAAAGACATTAATGAGAAAGTAAAGTTTGCAGTTGATTTCAAGACAACCTACAGAAATACTAATAAACCACATTTATGCAATGGTTTCACATTAGGATCTCATGGGGAATATTTCATCAATCGTAAAAGTACTAAAAACATTCAATTCCCTTATGGAGAATATTAAGGTCACTTTTGTCTTGGAATTATATACTCAAGAGTGTATGGATCTACGATTGATGAAACGAAGGCCTATGAATTCTCAAATCTAAAATCAATTACTTCTGTTGTAAAGGATTTTCAATTTTTTATAGTTGAAAAATGGAAAATTGCTAGTGATAAAGGTGGAAGTGGCAATACTGCAAACATTGGTAGTATTAATCATATAGATGATATAATTAATGGTAGAGGAATGTTCTTAAAGCTTGGTGAAAAATGGTTTGATGATTACTGGATAAACTACAACAAAATTACAACAGTCAATGAAAAAAATGATACTGTAAAAATCAATTCACTTAAAGCTTTCGTAGAATATAGAAAGGGTAATGTAAAGTTAATTGTACCTAAAAGAAAAAGCTAAATGGAGGAAGTTTGAATAAAATATATGTTCCACCAATAAAATCTCAAGGCATTAAAACTAAACTAATCCCATGGATTAATGGTATTATACCATATAATTTTAAAGGAATATGGATAGATCCCTTCATGGGTACCGGTGTTGTTGCTTTCAATGTTGTTCCCAATAAGGCAATTCTATGTGACACTAATCCTTATTTGATAAATTTTTACAAATCGATTCAGAATGATGAAATTACACCACAAAAAGCAAAAATATTCCTTATAACAGAAGGTGCGAAACTACTAGAGAGAGGAAAAAGACACTATTATTACATAAGAGACAGGTTTAATGCAGAACATTCACCTCTAGATTTTCTTTTTTTAAATAGATCATGTTTTAACGGAATGATTAGATTCAATAAAAAAGGTGGTTTCAATGTTCCTTTTTGTCGTAAACCAGAGAGATTTGCACAAGCTTATATAACTAAAATAATAAACCAATTATCATATGTTCATTATTTATTCAAAGAGAAAGATTTTACTTTTATTTACCAAGATTTTAAAGAGACTATTAAGCTTGCTGATTCAAATGATGTTATTTATTGTGACCCACCATATATTGGTAGACATACAGATTACTTTAATGGCTGGGATGAGGAAAATGAAAATGAGCTATTTAATGCATTATCAAATACAAAAAGCTGCTTTATTCTTTCCACTTGGCACCACAATGATTTTAGAAAAAATGAATATATAGAATCTTTATGGAATAATTTCTATGTCCTCACAAGAGAACACTTTTATCATGTAGGTGGAAGTGAAATAAATAGGAATCCAATGATTGAAGCATTAATTACAAATTATCATGCTTTACCAAAAGAAAGAGTTGAAAATAATTTTAAACAACTTACACTGTTTGAGCAGTCTGTTGTATATCAAACAAAATAGTATAGTCTAAAACACCGCCTCCGCACCTCCATGTGCTCCGGCGTAAGAGGTGGTGGGGATTGTTTTTAAAACAGCTCTCTGCCCAGCACATAACGAATCTGTCGAAAAATGTTTTACAACATTGACTGAATAAGAAAAAATCAATAAAATTCAATATAGCACGATTTAAAAAGACAAATAAGCGACAAGGGCAATTTATTCCCGTAATATTTTATGACCAGATACTTCCCGGAATCATAGAATATGCGATATGCGACATTATAGATAATCACGTTGATACATCGGTATTTGATT
>CAZEPL010000039.1:0-32854 GCA_964514135.1 uncultured Spirochaetaceae bacterium
TTTGCTTAAAGAGCCTACACTTTCCATTTAATATAAAAGGGCTGCTAAAAGCAGCCTGATTAAAAAGCCCCGGCTTTTACAACCGGGGCTTTTGTTTTTTTATTGCTACGAAGCTAGTGGCTTTTTAATATATCATTAAAACTAAAACCATTACTGTTGATAGAGGAAGCTATAAATCTTATACCGCTGAGACACTTGTAGATAATTTACTTAATAATCTCTATCCGAAAATGGATTATAATTTTAAAGTAAATTTTAAAAATGTAATTATAAATCTCATGAATATTGATACTTCTATTCAGCTTAAACAGAATGAAAATGTCGTAATACCCGCCATAGAAACCGGCTTTATGGGAAAAAATTACTATATTACATCTGAGATTGTATTTCTTTCCTTATATAAGGTTGTAAGAATAATATCTGATCAAGATGTGACATCGGAAAATACATTAGGAGAAAGGGTATATAACAAACTTGTAATAATTAACTATAATTATGGTTTTTCAGTTACAAAAACAATAGAGCTTCCAAAAGATATTTTCTCTTACCAGTATGAGCTGCCCCTTTATTACGACGGGGCAGAAGCCAAGTTTGTAGTTATTTCAGCTGCAAAGCAGTTTTTTATATACGATTTACTCGCAGGCAAATATCTCATTCGAAGAATAGTATTCATTCTAGCGGAAATATACAGGAAGGTGCTTTAGGAAATCTTTTAATCAGACTTTTAAAATATTGTTCATCAGCACAACAACCTGGACCATCGCCTTGCGGCAAAAATATTTCCAAAACTTTCCAATCTCCATTTTGGTTATGGATAAATCCTAATACATCTTCATATTGATTACTTCCATCAGGAGACTGAGGTCTTGTATGTACCCATGCATAACCATTGAAAACCTTCAAATATGGAACGACAAAAATAACCTTCAAATAATGGATTCTATAAACCTCTTCCCGCAATGCATCAAGTATAGCTTTACGTTCAGCAGTACCCGGGGCTGGTGTGTATGGTTTGCATTCTGTTTTAGATCCTTCTTCATCTTCTCCAGTAATATTTTGAGAAAAGGATAAATTATTAATGAGAAGAATGAAGAAAAGTGTGATAAATATTATCTTTTTCATCATTGTAAGACTATAACTAAAATAATTTCCATTTTGGTTCATATTTTACCTCCGATTATTACAAAATCTTATCTTAGTGAAAAATAAAATGTTAAAGACGTTAAAATAATTATTTACACCGAATATCACCGGTCAGATAGATAATAACCATCCGCAATTGCCTTTTTATAAGCGTTTTGCGCTTCAGGTGATGATTCTATTCTCCAGTCCGTCTCTTTATCTATATTAAACCAGATTATTGCTTTAATTCTTTTATAGTTATTTTTAATCTGGCTGCCAAGCGCGTCTGAAATCCATTTCGCTTTATCACCACCGATCTCGCTTGAATCAAATTCCCCAATCATTAAAGGCTTACTTGACAAACTTGTAACTTCATTATATGCGGACTTAAACACCTCGCGAAACGACTCACATGTTGAACCCCATGGCTGACTGGTTCCGAAATTATAGCCGTCTACTCCAAGCCAGTCCACATATGCATCGCCCGGATAACACCGCTTTATACTGTTTGAAGCAGGACGACTGATATGACCCGGACACCATACCCAGGTTACATTATGGGCTCCCACAGAATTAAACTTGTCAACCAGATATTTCCAGGCAGCAATAAAAGATGCATAGGTGTTGCCGTTATGATTTACGCACCATGGATACCAATTTCCATTCATCTCATGCATTGGTCGCAAAAATATGGACTTACCCCAATTTTTAATTGCTTGCGCCCATTTTAAAATATACTCGTCGTGCTTTCCGGAGAGAATAGCGGAATGATTCCATATGCTTTCATTGTTTTTATATTTCCACGGCTTCCATGTTATCATAGGATATAAGCCGCGCCCGATAATCAGGTCGCACTCTTGTTCAGGAAACGAACTGTAAATTCCCCACGCGATAAAGGTCATGACAATACGCACACCTTTCCCGGCATGCGCTTCGAAACCGGGTAAAAGACCAAGCCCAAAAGCGTCATGTGCCAAAGTTCCTCCGACAAAAACACCATGATAGCAGCCGCTTTCCGCAATAATCTTATATGTACTTAAATCAGATGTCTCTGTAGCTGACATCATATCATCAACATTAACTATCATATTCAATGAATCACTAAATACGTCATTATTAGTACTGCTTAAAAATAATAATAAGACTAATAAAATACACATGTAAATATTTTGTTTTTTTAACATGTTTTGTCGCCTCCAAATATGTCAGCTATTATATTTTTAAATTTTATAGCTTAAATCCGGTAAGCCAGGTGTTGTAAAACTCAAGCGCAGCCGGAGTGTCAACATCAAACATTTGAATTAAAAACATCTTCCCGTCTTTCAGATAATAAATATCCCAGAATGAATATGTTTGCGGCGACTGGGGAATATACACCTTGACTACTTCGAGCTTACCTGAACCGATTGTAATTTCTGTTGTACCTTCCGGTAGATTTTCTTCTGTAATTTCATCGGCCTTTTCCTGAAGCCATTCATAAAGTCCTTTGCCCTCGATTGGATCCTTAAAAATCTTGGTAATAATAATCATGGGCCAACCTTTTTCTGATATATTACCTTGTATAAATGTGGCACCGGTGCTTTGATTAGTGCTGACCAGCCCCCTCTTGCATGGCTTGGGACATTTGCCTGTGGTATAGCCCGGGGGGTATTTAAATGAATAACCGTATTTTTTATTGGTGAAAGTTTTCCAAGAATCTATGTCGATAGATTGCCCGGAGTTGTCACTTGTTTCACCTGTTATTTTATTACCTGTTAAATATGCGCCGAATACCCATCCCATCTTCCCCTTCCATTTAATCTTGCTCCATTTTCCTGTCACACCGGAAATAGCAATCAGCTTGCCTGTTTCTTCTATTAATAACACCTGTTCTCCATAGGGTATCAAACCGATCTTTTTTGCATTTAAATTCGGAGAATCTCTCATATTCAAACCCACATCCGCCGTTACCCAGCGTGATTCATTGATATTTTCCTGGGAATTAATAATGAGAGTAGAACTTATAAAAATAATAAACATGATGCCTAAATATAAAACTTTATTTTTTTTCATATTTTATCCTCCACGTTTTTTTAAAATATCCTCTTAAAGGATAAAGACTTCTGATGTTTCGGTGAATTCGGAAATCCTTTTACTCCTGTTATGGATAAATAAAACCTAAAAATTTCCCTTCAGCAATAATGAGAGCCTGATGAAGCGGCTGCGCCGGATCGGGCGCCCATATAACCAGAACAGTACGGCCGTGCGTCTCACTGTAAACCTCCAGCAGGAGAAGCTGATTGCTGATCCAGCCCACCGGTGTTGCAGACGAAATCGCTTCAACACCCAGACAACTACTCAGATCGGCAGCCGGAGCGTTGAATATATTGGTCCCATCCGTGCGCGCAACGCGCAGGCGAAAATCGGGTTCCTCCCTGTTCTGACCACCGGCCTCCATCCACGCCACAAGCCGATTGTCCGGCGAGAAAACCATAAATCCGGCGCCCAGATTACTCTTTGCATGCAAAGAGATATTAACCTCTTTACCTGTTAAAAGATTGCGAACCGAGAAACCGTCTGTAATCAAGGAGTGGCCGCCCGCATTCGGATGATAGGCGACAAGTGTTTGATCAGGTGAGATCCCCCCCAGCGCCAAACCGGTATCAATAACCTCAGTGACCTTATTGTTACTCAGGTCAAGATACAATAATCCCTGAAGTATGGGGAAATAAATATAACCTCCGATTCCGTACGCAGTATAGCAAAACCATAAACCGCGTGCCTGGCCTGCGTCATAATATATAGCCAGCGGATGGAATACATCCCAACCCTTTGGCTCCGGAAGAGAACCCCAGTTAATCCGAGATGACATGCCGGGCAGTTGGCGCATGTTGCCAGTATACAGCTTCATTGCATCCATTGATCCCGACATCATATCGTAAGTGACAAAAGCCAGAGAGGACTCACCTTCCGCACCAATGATTGAAATCAGGTTGGGCATGGAGGCAAGATCGGTGATGTTATCGTTGACATTTAATTTGAGTTTCCCTTTGTTCTTTAAAGAATAATAAACCAGCGGTAAACTGTGTGCACCTTGGGATAAGCTGCCTGCCAGTACAATCTGATCCCGATCCATCCATGAAATACCGGTGACGGTGCGTGACGCAAGCAACTTTCCCTTGGTGTTGTAAAAGTACACTTTCGAGTCCTTACCGACCACAATGCCGGCGGGTAACGGTACTATCTGGCCTGCAGATGGTATTCCCACAGCCTTACTTGTTAAATATGCGCCGAAAACCCATCCGATCTTCCCCTTCCATTTAATCTTACTCCATTTTCCTGTTGCACCGGAAATAGTAATCAGATTTCCTGTCTCTTCCATTAATAACACCTGTTCTCCATAGGGTATTAAACCGATCTTTTTTGCTTTTAATTCCGGAGAAACTCTCATATTCAAACCCACATCTGCCGTTACCCAGCGGGATTCATCTATATTTTCTTGGCAATTAATAAAAAAATTAGAATTTATAATAAGAAAACAAATGATGCCTAAAAATAAAACCTTATTTTTTTTCATTTTTTACTCCTTTCATATTTTATAAATACCCTATTAAGGAAAGCACTGACCTAATAAATTTATTCTTTTATATAAATTCTTGCATCATACGGCGGTATGGTGAATTTTGTTCCCACTTCCTTTATGGTAACATCCTTATGTGTTGCTTCAAGCTTTACTACTGTTTTTGTGGAATTATTATTTACAATGACAACCACATTTTCAAATTTTCTACTATACACTTCCTTTTTATTGTTCCCTTGTCCATACACACCGCTTTTATAACTCTCTACAGGATTACCAAGATCTGTATCATATTCATCAAACCACCACAGCTGGCCATGCAGACAATCACCTCTATCATAACCAAAATATCCCCCATCCTCTAAGAGTGATGTACACAAACCCAACCTCATTAGTCTTAAATCTTCAGCTGTTAATTGCTTCAGGTTCTCCGCTTGTTCCTGAGTTCTATTCATTCTCACATCTACAGATATAAAGTGAAATCTGGCTAAATTATAAGGATTTGCTACATCAATACAGGTTCTATACCCGTCCCATGTACCATAAATACCTTTAAGCCAGCGCTGCTCCCTGGGATAACGCGCCCCATAATTTGCATACCAATAGTAACTTCCAAATTGATTGCCAAACGCATTCTCATGCATGTTCCCGTTTGCGTATTTAAAATAAGGACAGTTTTTTGTCCAGGGAATACCCACGTTTCCCGTAATTATCGCGTTCGGACATTTTTCCCTCAGATTCTTTAGAAGGTAAAGTAAGCCCTCGTTATATTTTTTATGATCATCTGCATCAAAATCATCATCCTCATCCGTATCGAACGTCGGAGGATTATCCTTGGACGCGAAGGTAGGCGCCCCTTCCGACAGGATATCGAACATTACGCCCTGGTAGAGTCCGTTATCCAGGTAATGTGTCTTTACAAAATTAATCACATGCTTGGGGTAGGCAAAATTATGCTTATAGGGATTCATCAAATGCCCTCCCCAATGCGGTACCATATACTTTCCCGTAACTGTTTTACCGTACCAGTTGTGCGGATCGTTCTCGCCGGGAATTGCTTCTGCAATCTCCATCCCTGCCGGTTCTTGACCGAATGGTATGTAGACCAATATCTTAATATGTGGATTAGTCTTTCTTATTTTTAACAATGAAATTCCCATCCACTTTACCATGTAATGAGGAATAATTAACACATCCCACTGTGCTAATCTTTCTTCACGATACATAACTTGATTCTCAAAAGAAAGCACATGAAAATAATTTACCAGCTTTGGATATTTTCTCGTCACTTTAGTGGTGGGCGGTAATTTTACGCCTTTTACAAGAGTATCACACTCATCTTTCTTTAATATAATATCATCCAGGTAGACATCAATATCATTCGTGCCCAGCTGGAACTCTATGTAGGCGTTTGTATCCGTGGGCTCTGTCATCGTAAATTTAAATGTATAGTGCTTTTTTATAGTAGTGAGCTTATACGTTTTATATTCGGAATATAAAGTCCACGGCTCCCCTGCCAGGCCCACTTTGACAAATATATTTCTGGTATCCGATGCAGAGCGCGCTTTAAAGGAAACCGCATATGATAAGCCCTGTTCCATTTTTAATCCGGTTTGATTTAGATTTAGCGAATACGTGTGCTCTCCACCCTTTGTGATACTTGCATGTAACTCTCCCTTTTCGACAGAAAGACGGGCCTCCCCTCCCAATTGTGGAGTTAATTTCCAGCCGGAAGTTGCTTTGGAGAAATCGCCGTTAACTATCATATTCGGTGAATCACCGTATATGTCCGTATTGGTACTGCCCATGAAGTAGAGTAATACTACTATTGTGCATACTAAGATTTTTCGTTTTTTTATCATGTTTTATCACCTCTAAAAGTACTCATTAATATATTTTCAAATCTGATATCTTAAATCCCGCAAGCCGGGCATGGAAACACTCCTTTCAGGGAATCCGGTGCCAACCGCCCCCACACCATGGAAAAGTCACGGCTTATACCTCGTCACCGCGGCCCCTTTAGCGTCAAATCGCATCTGGTAGATAACGCCGCCATCTCCCACGCGAATGGACCGCATCGGCTCCCCCTGCATTGAATAAGGCATCAGAAATCGCCGCCGCTCAGACATGTCCTTATTCAAGATGACCATGACTATGTATGAACGCATGGCTTTCTGTTCTCCTGTTTCTGGCGAAACACGTACACCCAGAAAAATCCGCCCGGTCCAGTCGGAATCAAGAACCTCGATCCCCGCGACCAGCATGTCGAACCAAATCACATGCCGGGAGACTTTATTGGGTTGAGAGATTTTACTCACGTTCAAGACTACGGACAGTTCTCCGTCCCTCTCGGCCGAAAGCAGCGACACATCGTCGTTTGAGAAATAGCCGGGCACGGAGGGGCGGTCGGGATCCGGCATACCGTCCGCTTTGGCGATCCGAATCAGCTTCGAGCTGCTCCAGACCCAGACGCCGTCATACCGGCTGTAAATTCCGGTGACGCTGTCGGCGTCTGAGATCTTATCGCCGATCAGACCCACCTCGCAGTCAAGCTTTCCGCTTGAAGTAAGGAAAACGACTGCCTTCTTGTACAGTCGATCCAGCAGGATGAGGTCGTTGTCCTGACTCTCGGCGATATCCTGGAAGCGGTAACCGGCGGGGATCCATGTCGTCCGCTGGTACAAGCCGCCCTGGTACACCTGAACTCGAGAATTGAGCTGATCGAGGATGTAGATCTCCTCCCCGAAGCCCACGAAAAAGCTCATCGATCCTTCGGGAATTCTCGGATAAAAGCCGAGCTCACCTTCACCGGAGCCCCAGGCCACGCGTAATATCTCGGTGCCTTTTTCAACAGTGATCTCGCCCCCTGATTGTATGGTGGTGTCACCTGTGTGGTCTTTTATATACTTGTTTGTTAAAAACGCGCCGAACACCCATCCAATCCTCCCCTTCCATTTGATCTTACTCCATCTTCCCGTCGCGCCGGAAATGGTAATCAGCCTGCCTGTTTCTTCGATCAATAGCACTTGTTCTCCGCAGGGTATTAACCCGATTTTTTTTGCATTCAGCTTCGGAGCATCTCTCATATTCAAACCCGTATCCGCCGTTACCCATCGTGACTCGTTTATATTTTCTTGGGAATTGACGATGAAAGCGGAAATAATAAAAAAACAGAATATAATGCTTAAAAACAAAACTTTATTTTTTTTCACTTTTCTCCTCCGTTTTTAACAAATCCTGTCCAAGCGAGGTAATGTCGATACAGTGTATTTTTAAAAGCAACGTATCACTTATGGCCGAGTAATGTACAGCCGCTCCTCTTAGATCATTTTACATCCTGTTAATACAAAAAACATTGTACCTTGGTACAATATAGGCTGAAAATTCAATTTAAAAAGGCATATTTAGGAAGTAAAAACATGATTTTTCACAGTTTTGTAATCCGTTGCCAGATTAAACTCCTTTAAGAAGTTTAAAAACTCTACTTTATTGCTTACCCCCACTTTAGCATAAATACTCGCAGAATGTGCCTTTACGATTCTTTCCGTAATATCGAGTTTTTCGGCTATGTCTTTGTTTTTAATCCCGGATAAGAGATATTGAATTACTTCCACTTCCCTGTCTGTTAATTTGTATATGTTTTGCAGCTGTTTTACCTGTTTTAACTCCCTGCCGATAATGAGTATTCCTATAATATCTTTAAACCTATCCTCTATGACCGCTATTCTTATCTGCATGAGGATGCGTACGCCTTGCTTATTGATATAATTTACTGTGGCGGATATGTTTTTCTGTTCGCCCCGCATCAGAGTTTTTATGTTCTGGATAAGGAACTCATGTTCTGCAAAGATTTTTACAGTTTCTGCGGATTTCAACTCATCAAGCGTATACTCTAAAAACTGCTCGCTTTTTTTATTTATGGTCACAACACGTAATTGCCGGTTCAAGAGGACTATTGACTCATCGATATTCTCAATGATATCTTTGCTTACCAGCTTCGGTGTTATGGACAAAAATCTGTATTTTACGATTGCATACCATACTCCGATCATCCAGATTAATAATACTATGGGAGCCCAACCGACTGAGCTGTATGAAATAATTGACGGTAAAAGAAATCCTTCCACCGTATTGATAGATAAAACAAGGAGAAGTGTAATGAAAAGGATAAACGACTGCCTTTTCTCTCTCATGGTCGCCGATTTTCTGTTCCATAAGAAAAGCAAAACAAGTGAAATAATAATATACACGTGAATATACAATAAATAAAAATAAAACCAGAGTGAATCGGTAGCAGCTATGAATATCCAATGATCATTTACCTTTAAAAAATCTTTATAGGCAATGTGTGAAACCAGATTTCCGTATATAAAAAGCAGTGTAGGTATATAGAGTAAAAGATAATAAAACCATTTCATTTTAATTATCTTTGTAATGATAAGACAGAAGTGCAACAAGAGTGCAAAATAGGGAACCCAAAAAAAGGTAGAAATTTTAAACCAGTAAAAAAGGGTTTCTTTGTTTTCCGCAGAATAGGAAAATACCGCACAAAAAATCCATAACAACTGACTGAGGCACAAAAAAAAGAACAGCCGGTGTATTTTCGATCTTTTATCCAAAAAAAGAACATGCAGTCCCAGATATAAATCGATCATGAAAACAATTGTGGCAAAAAAAGTAAATATATCCATTGTACTTTTTTTTACATAATAGCTTAATTTGAAAATTCATACAACCAGGCAGTCGTTAAAATATATTCAAAATCAACATACCACAAGCTTTGCTGGTGGTATGTTAGGGAGTGCGCAGCGCTTTCTCAATTATCTGTATGAGTCAGCGTAAGTTTAATTAATTGAACCGAGGGTGATCGCATCTGGTTTATTATAGAGAAGGTTGATCCGGTCATATGTTTGTCCTTCATAATTTCCGGATCTATGAGTCTGTCATCCACAAGTTCCAGATTCCGGGATTGATCGAGCACATACCTTTTATACATAAATGTAGCGGTTCCCCACGGAAGATTATCCACTTTCAATTCGTATTCGCGAAATCCGGAGTCATAGTCGCTTATTAAAATCACCACGGATCGTTTGTTATGAGATATTCCGGCGATGACGGCGTACCCATTGGTATCAAAGCCGCTGCAGAACACGCGTCCGGGAGTGTTTAAAAGCATATTAAAGGCTTTGAAGGCATAAAAGCCTTTTCCTGGATTGCCTTGACTGGTGAAAAGCCCTCCCCACGGCCATGAGTCCCCTCTATAATAGTTAGCAATATCCACAGCCGAATCCTGCAAGTAAATCAATGCCGAAGCGGTAAATGCTGCCAGCGCCGGATCGCGACGAAGATCGTCCCATTCACTCGCTTCAGCCCACATATTCCATTCCGTAAGCAGGCTTTTCGAAGATGCGAAACCATACGTTTTCATGGCGTTTTCCACGGCTTTGGCCTTACGATATATATCAAAGGGATTTTTACTATAAACGTGCCAGGAAACAAAATCTATCGGGACACTATGGGTGCTGCAATAACTCAAAAATTCTTCAAGAAAATTATAATCATTAACCAAAGCCAAACCCGGTCCGCCGACCTTCAAAGCCGGATTATAGTTTTTTATTGCCCGGGCAGTAACATTGTATAACTCAAAAAATTGCTGTGGTGTGCCGTTCCAGAACACTTCTATATCAGGTTCGTTCCATATTTCCCAATAGGTAATATTGTAGTGGAAACCGCCGGCCCAGCCGTCATTATAATGTTTGATGATATGGATACAAATTGCCGCCCACTGCGAGAAATCAGCCGGAGGATCATTGACCGTTTCCCAGCTGTAGCCCAGCCGGTAAATAATGTGTGCGCCCAGCTCTCTTATGGTTTGGATATGCATATCCGTTCTTGCGAAGTCATAGTTTTCCGGATTATCCGCGTCGGCATTAAAGTCGGGAAATACACGGTGAATATCAACCGCTCCCACCCATTCACCGTCCCAATCTCCTATGGGCCCGTGAAGATCGTGCAACCGCACCCAATTCACGCCCATATCCCGATAATACGCTGAAAAGTCGTAGGCCTGGTTCCAGGGCACGGGACCGTCATTCACACCCTGCAGAGATCTGATGGTTCCCAGCGATTCCTGACAGTCCACCTTGATGAGGCTGCCCTGCGGATCAAATAAGCGGCCGACCATCTTAATATCATCAAGATACACGTCAATATCACTTGTGCCAAGCTGAAACTCAAGATGGGCATTCGTATCTTTGTGCTCATGCATGGTAAATTGAAATGAATATTGCTTTTTCTCAGTACTGATTACAAAAGACTCATATTCAGAATATAAAGTCCATGGTTCCCTTGCTAATCCAACTTTCACACCTATATTTCTGTTCCCGGTTTCACAGCGAGCATTGAAAGAAACTGAATATGATCCGCGCGGTGTTATATTTAATCCGGTTTGATTAACAATTACTGACCATTTGTTATCTCCGCCATTTGTAATATGGATATGTAATTCTTGATTGCCGGCAGAAAAACTGGCTTCGCCTCCTGCCTGTGTGTATAAGTTCCAACTTCTGGTTCCATGCGAAAAATCGCCGTTATCTAAGATATTTATATTTTTTTCTTCACTCAAAGAGTTACTGTTGCTTTTACATCCGGTAAAAGCAAGCAGAAATAAAAATATCACTATAAAAAGCTTTTGTTTTTTCAATATGGTTCACCACTTCGCTGCTTTTTCATCAGTCTGCTACTTTTTATGATAAGCACTCTTCCATTACATAAACAGGACGAGCCCGGTTAAAAGGTAACGGTATTTAAAAATTAAACCCTCCCATCTCGGAATACCCCGGCGGAACTGTAAATAAAGCCTGGCTTAAAGCACCGGTTTTTATGTTTTTCAACTCCATTTCTATGTTTTTGGCTTTAATCTTTATATAATACTGTAATTCCGCAGAATACCACATGGTCACGCTGCCCAAATCCTTATCATGATAGATATATTGGATTTTTTCACACAGATACCCATTTACGGTTTCTTTTCCCAAAGATTTTTTATCGGCCAGCGATTTAATCTGCTTTTGATAGTCCGGATCATTTGCATTACCCGCTTGAATAGGCATCTCCATATACATCTTGTCGTCAGGCATCAGGATGATGATTTTTCGATTCTGATAATCGTTTATCATAATCGCCTTTTCTCCGTCCTGCTCCGTTTCTACGCGCATCTTAGTGCCTGTAATATAGACTTTACTCACTGTCGTCTGTCCGTTCATGGTATGCACCATATCCGCGGAAAAATCGACTGCATAAGCCGATAATGAAATGAAAATAAAAAGAACGCCAAAGATGCACGACTTCTTTATTCTGTTTGTGTGTTGTTTACACATGGTTTTGCTCCTTTGTTATAATTTTGACTTTCTATTATACACTATAACACATCATAACATTTTGTCATTCTTTTAAAATTATTTAATCCCCATGCTTACTCATTAATAACGCTGATAAAGATATCATCACCCGCAAAACCGGCCCCGCTTTCATTTGTGTCCGAGGCGTCACCGTCGCCGTTCAGGTCGGCATCACCTTCCACATGTCCGGTGACGATTATGTTGCCGGCGTGATCCCTTACGATGTCCATGGCTTGTTTCGAACCCGTACCTCCCAATCTTTTGGGCCAGAAGTAATCCGAAACTTCGGGAGGCCCTCCGTCCGGCAGCGGACAATTAAAAATGAATACCGTCAATAATAACAAAACAATACCACAATAATTTTTCCCTTCATCTCAACCTCCTTGGGTTTTATATTTCACTTTTTTCTTTCTTATATACATAGTGCTTTTTATTACTGAATACATAGACACCTTTAAGGGAAAAAACATCGTACCTTGGTACAGGGGAAATGATTTTTTTTAGATTTTTTATTGTACCTTGGTACAATAATGAGAGATAATTCCGCCAAAAACGGCTTATTTATGGAGAAAGACTCGCAGCCGCTTTAAGCCGGAAAAGTTATTGCATAATTAATACTTTCTTTTCTGCACTCTGTTCGGAAATAAGATTAAACTCTTTTAAAAGCAGCAGCAGTTGAAATTTATTTTCAACGTCCAGTTTATTGTAGATATTCGTCATATGCGCTTTAATCGTCCTCATGGTGACGCCCAATTCCTTTGCCGCGGTTTTGCTCGTGATGCCGGTAACCATGTACTGAATTACCTGCAGTTCTCTGTCTGTAACGTTATAAATCTTCTTTAATCGTGTCATACCCTTTACCTCTCTGCCGATTACGAGTATTCCTATAATATCATTAAACCTATCCCTTATAGAGGAAAATCTTGCATCCATTAAAATAATTGTATTGTCTGAGCTTTTGTAATTTATTCTGCAGGAAAAATTTTTGCTTTCTCCTCTGATAATTTTTTGTATTTCATTTTCTATTTTTTTATAATTACCAAATATTTGTAATATATTTTTTCTATTTATTTGATCATTCTTTTTTTTAATTAAATCTTCCGTCTTTTTATTAATCGTCAAGATGTTTAATTCCGCATCCGCCAGTATAATTGATTCATCTATATTGGAGATAATATCCTTGCTCACCAAATCCGGCGTGAGGGAAAGGAACCTGTATTTTACCATCGCATACCATATCCCAAACATCCAGATTAAATAAAAGATTGGATAGACAGCGTGCCGCTTATAACCGGTTAACGCAGGTATTAATAGAGCTTCTAAAAAAATGAAAATTATCCTTATTATCAATGTGACAGACAGAATTCTCGCCTGTTTTTTCTGTCTTAATGATTCTGTTCTTCGACCCCACATAATGAGAATCCCAAGACAGATGAGTATGTATAAATAGCCGTATAAATAGAATACTCCCCCGCTAAACTCTATTACCCAATAATTATCTATTCTTACACAGGCGTCATATTGGAAAAAGAAATCTTTTTTAAAAAAATTTACAAACACATAAAATACAGCTGGTATATAAAATATTATATATACAATTTTAGGAAGCTTTACTATTTTGGTTAATTTTAAACAAAAATGTAATACCAAAGGGTAGTGAATAATAAAGCCATAAAAAGCTAATTTTATCCAGAAGGCGAATTCTTCATTACTCTGCGCGCTGTATCCGAAAATACTAAAAAATGTCCACAAAAAAAGGCTTAGGCACAATAAAAAGAATAATCTATGTGTGATTAACTTTTTATCCAGGAAAAGAATATATAATCCTAATGAAATATAACTAATAGACGCAATTGTGGCAATAAATGATAGTATATTCATACTTTACATACTTAATGGTAAAGAAGATAATAATGTACTAATAAAATATAGCACGAAAAAAAGATAAAATCAGATTAAATTAAATATATAGTGGTGCGAATCCTGTACCTGGGATGAAATAAATATGAACCTTATAGTGGGCACACAACTTATATTTTTTTTATAAAACCTTCATTACCATTGTTATCATCATTATCCGACCCGGTTGGAGAACAACCCGCTACCATAAGCATGAAACACATGAACATGCTTAATAAAAGAGCAAGTACTGCTTGTTTTTTCATCAGAACCTCCTCGGTTTATTAGTGTTTTATACGCATAACTACATAGATACCTTTAAGTGAAAATAAAGCTTATTTTGAAGCGTACCCATAATTACTCTGGTTTTTTGGAAATAAAATAAATCCATCAAGTATTTTAGTTGAAAAAGGGGTTGTTGATGAGAAAAATGTAAATTATACTGTTGGTATATTGATTTAAAAAATTATGTATCTCATTCAAAACAACTTTCTTCGGAGGCAAATATGGGTAAAAAAGTTAATAATTTGCTTCTATTCTTGATACTAATCGTTTCATTTGTGTTTATAAATAACGGAGATGCCAGCAACTCTTATTATGATCTTAGTGATGATTTTGAAAATTACGAGCAGGGCGCAGATGCATATCCTGTCTGGTATACGGAAAGTTTCAATTGGCAGATAAAAGACAATTCTTTTTGTTTTAAGGGCAATGAAAAGGATTTTGCCCTTTGTAATATTTCATATTACGGTAAAAAGATCGTTATAGAAGCGCACATGAAGGTTAAGAAAACCAGCAAGGAAGACTGGAAAATTGCGGGCATCTGCATTCAGTTGGATAAAAATAATTTCTGGCAACTCGCTTTGGTGGAAATGCCCGACAGTGAGGGAAAAGGGCATTATGTGGAACTTGTGGAAATGTATCAAGGCCAGTGGTATGCGAATTATAACGGAGATACAAAGCTGGATGTGGAATATCTGGAAACCAGCTTTAAGTGGAAATATAACCGCACATATACGCTGGTTTTAGAGCTGAATCCTCTGAAAATAAAAGGCCTGGTTTATGAGGCAAATGGCAATCCGGTGGCAAAAATCAGTTATTTATTAAAAGATAACGCTGTTAGCTACGGCAGACCGGGGCTGGTAGCCGAGGGTTTTGAGGTAAGTTATTCCCATTTTAAGACAGACCTCAATGATGTTGTGGCCATGAAGCCTGTTTCTTTTCCGGAATACCGCGCCTTACAGAAAACAAAAATCAGGGGCAAGGCAACAGGATTTTTTCATACAGAGAAAATTGGGGATACCTGGTGGATAATTGATCCGCGAGGCCATGTTTTTTATATTATTGGGACTGATCATGTTAACTATTATGTTATGTGGTGCCAGTCATTGGGCTACGCGCCGTATCATAAAAACTGCCAAGAAAAATACGGCAGTGTGCAAGCCTGGGCCGACAGTACCGTAAAAAGGCTTCTCTCCTGGGGGTTTAACAGCCTTGGGGTGGGGAGCTCTCCATCAGTCCGCTATAAAGGACTGGCGTATACGGAAATACTTCTTTTTGGTACCGGCTTTACTGAAATTGAAAATATAATTCCTAAAACTACATGGACGGGCTTCCCCGATGTCTTCAGCCCTCGGTTTGCGGCATATTGTGATAAAAGAGCCAGGGTAGTATGCGAGCCCCTCAAAGACGACCCCTGGCTTATAGGTTATTTTTTAGACAATGAGCTCGAATGGCACCCCTGGACTACAGGCGGCCTTTTGGAAGCGACATTAAAAAAAGCCGCAGCTCATAATGCCAAACTTAAGCTTGTTGAATGCGTTAAAGCTGTTTATCCTTCTGTTGCTAAATTCAATGCGGAATGGAAAACAAATATAAAAAACTTTGAGGAACTTCTTCAAAAGACAACCCTGAAACCGCCAAATACGAATCTGGTTAGAAAGTTAAGAGAGTCTTATATCCGACTTATAGCAGAAAAATATTTTTCAGTCACTAACGCAGCCATAAAAAAATACGACTCAAATCATTTGATTTTGGGCTGCCGCTTTGCCGGCCAGGCTCCCGGGATATGGGACATTGCCGCCCGTTATTGTGATGTTATCAGTATCAACTGCTACCGCCAGATAGATCTAAAAAGCGGTAAGTTGGTCGACGGATTCGAAAAAGAGCTTGATGGCTGGTATAAAGAAGGTAAAAAACCTCTCTTTATTACCGAGTGGAGTTTTCCGGCCCTGGATTCCGGTCTTCCGTGCACACACGGTGCCGGTCAAAGGGTACCTACGCAAAAGCAGAGGGCATTTGCTTTTACAGCTTTTCAAAAGTTTCTCTTTTCTAAAGCCTTCATAGTAGGCTCTGATTTCTTTATGTGGGTAGACCAGCCGGCTTTAGGAATCAGTTTTATTTTCCCTGAAAACTCAAACTACGGCCTGGTAAATGAAAAAGACGCGGCCTATGAATTATTGACTAAGGCAGCAGCAGCCATTAATGCCCAAGTGTATGATCTGCATTAAAATTAAGTTTACTGTGCTTTTAGTGGCTTTGCCATGTTGTTCTTTTTCAGCTTACTCTCAACAAGCCAATAAATAACGGGTATTAAAATAAGCGTAACCAAAGCGGAAGAAAGCAGGCCGCCCAATACGGCTCTACCCATGGGTGCTCTGATTTCCGAACCGGCCCCTAACCCTAAGGCCATGGGGAGCAGACCGATAACAGTAGTAAAAGTGGTCATCAAAATCGGCTTAAGCCTGGTCTTACCGCCCTGCACTATTGCCTGTCTTAAGGGTACCCCCCGTTTCTGCAGGGTGTTCATATAATCGATCAGCACTATGGCATTATTGACCACAATCCCCACCAAAAGAATTCCACCGATAAAGGCTATGAGATTAAAGGTTGTGTTGGTAACTAGCAGCGCGGCTACCAAACCGATAATG
The DNA here is from genome assembly GCA_964514135.1 of uncultured Spirochaetaceae bacterium. Lineage (GTDB taxonomy): Bacteria > Spirochaetota > Spirochaetia > SZUA-6 > RPPD01 > JAFGGG01. Next base: position 16,911 of record CAZEPL010000039.1, read on the forward strand.
GCGAAGGGAACAGCGAACATAACAATAAAGGGATGCAGCAGCGATTCAAACTGAGAGGCCATGACCATATACACCAGCAGCATGGCCAGCAGTAATACCCAACCCAGGCTTCCGAAGGCCTCGCTCATCTGCTTTCCCGAACCCGTATAATCCAGATTTATTTCAGCGGGTATGGTTAATTTTCGGGCCACCTCCTGTTTAATATCCGCCAGCACATTGCTCAAGGCCCTTTCACCGGTAAGGGCTGCCGTGACCATGATAATTCTCTGCCGGCGTATGCGCTCGATGCTAAGCGGGCCCTCGTCTTGCTGTAAATCGGCTACGGTTTCCACTAAAATCTTTGTGCCCGTCCGATTTACTAAAAAGAGATTTGTTACGCGCTTTAAATTATTTCTATCTTCGTCTTTTAAAATGACCACAATATCATAATCATGGGTACCGTCGTTATACCGGGAAACCTCCGTGCCTTTGTAAACGGTTCTGACCGTCACGGCGATCTCTTTGGGGGTTATACCCAGACTGGCGGCCGCCCTGCGTTTTACACGGAACTGAAGTTCGGGCTTGCCTGTTTTGTAAGATACCTGTACGTCTCTGGTGCCCGAAACACCCTCTGCAAGCGCGGCAAGCTCTTTAGCAAAAGCAAAGGACTCATCCAGCTTGCCGCCCGTGATCTCGATTACGATGGGATCTTTCTGACCGGTAGCACTGGATGCCAGGGAAGCCATACCGGAGATATCGATTTTTATGCGGGTGTCGAGAATATTTTCTCTTAATTCTTTGGAAAGCCGGCTGACAATCTTCCAGATACTCTGCGCCCGTCTGTCTTTTGGGGTAAGCGCTACTTTAATATTGCCCAGATGGCTTCCCGATTCCGCCATTCCTGCCTCAGCGGCACCACGGCCGATATTGGAAGACATGGTATCCAAATCATCACCTGCCAGCTGCTTGATGATGTTTTCCGCCTGAATTACTTTGGCTGTTGTTTTTGCGTAAGGGGTTCCGATTTTGGTTTCCAGCTCCACTACAAACTTGGCTTCATCAACTTCGGGAATGAACTCCATACCCAAAAACACAACGAGGCCGATGCTTAAAATAAGCAGCAGCAGGGCTGTTACGATAATGATCAGGCTGTGGTCCAAAGCCCATGAGATTACTTTTTCATAACTCCTGTCCAGCCAGCGCAATCCTTTTTGAATGCGGGCACCAAGCCCGTCGATTATTTTATTGCCCGTAGCTACCTGGATGTCGGCCAGACTCAGCTCACTCTGATCCTGAGCCGTGTGTTCGTCTTTTTTTAAGGCCAAGGTAGGTATTTTTTTACCCTTTAACAGTTTGGTAAACATAACGGGTATCAATGTAAGGGCAGAAGCCAGAGATATTAAAAGCGCAAAAGATATGGTAAAGGCCAGATCTTTAAAAATCATGCCCACCAGGCCCTCTACAAAAACCAGGGGGAAAAATACCGCTATGGTAGTGAGCGTTGAGGCAATAATTGCCATACCCACTTCTCCGGCTCCCTCCACAGCCGCCTGCTTAGAATCCAATCCGGTCAATTTTTTTCTATAGCTCGATTCGAGCACGACAATGGAGTTGTCGACAAACATACCGATGCCGAGGGTGATGCCCATAAGCGAGAGCATATTCATGCTGATGCCCGCCATATCCATCAGTAAAAATGTGGCCACTACCGAAAGGGGGATGGCAAGCGAAATAATAAATGTGGAGCGGATGTTCCTTAAAAATATCAGCAGCACCAGGATTGCGAGTATTCCCCCCTGCCATCCCGCATCGGCCACTCCGCCGATTGAATTGAGAATAGAGGTTGATTGATCGCTTTGGATTCTAAACTTTAGCGAAGTATACTGCTCTCCAAGCCGCTTTAGTGTGTGTTTGACCTGGTCGTTTACCTTAACGGTATTAAAACCGGGCTGTTTACGAATCGAGATCTGAATTCCGCTTTGTCCGTGCGCTCTGACTATCTCTTCCTGCGGCAGATAATCAAGCGCTATTTCGGCTACATCCCCTAGATAGATGGGAATCTGCTCACGATAGCCGACCAGCATATCGCCGATGTCGGCAATGCTATCAAACTCTCCTATGGTACGCAGCACGATGTGCTCACTCGGGAGCTCCAGAGTACCACCCGGAAGATTGATATTTTCACCCTGAAACATGTTTAGAATCTGCAGTATTGATATTTCACTCCGTATTAAATCATCAAGGCTGAGCTTACAGGTAACGGCCGCAATTTTACCGCCGAATATTTCTGCGGTTGCCACACCTTCGATCTTTTCCAGGTCAGGTACAATATTATCCTCAACCAGTTTCCTTATATCCACATGCGGATTGGAACTGACGCAGTTAAGCACCATGCTGGGCAGCATTTCCGGATTAAACCTGAATATTTCCGGTCTATACGCGCCTTCGGGCAGATCGTTCTCGATGGCATCTATTTTTTCTCTGATATCGCTTACGATAGTGTCCATGTTGGTGCCCCAGGAAAAATTTATTACCACCATGGAAACGCCTTCACTTGAGGTTGAGGCAACCCTCTCCACACCGCTAATCGAGGAAACAGCCTCCTCCACCCGCTTGGAAATGCCGGATTCGATCTCATAAGGGCCTACACCCGGATATACCACAACCACGGCTGTCGTAGGATAGGTAATATCGGGGAAAAGCTCCAGCCCCACCCGTGCCAGCGATACAAAACCCAGCAGTACGAGCGCGAGAAATACCATTATTGTCGTTATGGGATGCTTGACGGCTATGCGGGGAAGATTCATCAGTTATCTATAATTCTCACCTCTTGGCCGTCCTCTAAAAAAGCATTGCCTTGACTTATTACCTTTTCCGTACCGTTGAGGCCTGCCAGGATCTGCACAATGGAATCGTCGGAAATTCCCACTTCTATCCGCTTAAGTACCGCCACGGGATTGCTCTGCTCCTGAACCAAAAACACATGCGCTGTGCCGTCGTAATTCAGGATCGCACTTTTGGGAAGCAGTAGGGCATTGTCAAAATGCTCTACTACCAGCTCCACATTCACATACATACCCGGCCGCAAACTTCCCGTGCTGTTATCTACCATAATCTCAACCGTAAAGGTTCTGCTGCGTGGATCTATAACAGCGGATACATTGCTGATCGTCCCTTGATAGGAGTATGCGTTTTCGCCTGAGCCGGTAGTAAGATAGGCAATTATTGAGTTTCTATTAATCATGATATCATTATAATGTTTTTCCGGCACGGGAACCTCGATTATTATGGGATTATCCTGCACGATCACCAGTATGGGCGTGGTCTGTCCCACCAGATTGCCCTGATCCACAAGTATGTCGGCCACAATCCCTTCCATCGGTGCCTCTATCGTAGTATAGGAAAACTGCAGTTTGGCAAGCTCATACTGGGCTTTAAGAGCCTCGGCATGTTCTTTGGCCATAACAAGCTCTTCCCTTGTGGCACCCTGCTCCATAAGCTTTAACGTGCGTTCTGCGTTTTCCAGCTGCGTCCTTGCCCCACCGTACAAACGCTCGGACTCCTCAAACTGGACTTTGGCAACAGCTCCGCTTTCAAACAGCCGCTCCGCCCTTAAGAAAGCTTCTTCCGCTGTGGAAAAATCTTTGCGCGTCTGAAGCACAAGCGCCCGCATATTTTCTATTTCCTCTTTACGCGGCCCGCCCATAACTTTATGGTACTGAGCCTCGGCAGCCTTCCAGGCTGAATGAGCCTGATCCAGCTGTAAGGTGACAACCTCCTGTTCGATTCGCAGGAGAACCTGACCGCGGTGTACTTTTTCACCCATTTTGACATATAATCTTTCAATCCGGCCCACTACTTTGGACATAACCGTAATAGTGGTCTCCGGTTTAAGGGTACCGGAATAATGCAAGCTTCTTTGAATGTTGCCATTGCGCGGCAGCGTCACCACAACCGGAATCCGTACATCCTCGGTCTGTGTGCGCTCCTCTCCCCAAAACAAAATGAATACAAGAAACGCTAAGAGCCCCAAGCCCATTACAAGAGCCCCTAAAACAATTACTTTCTTTTTCACGGCATACCTCCCATTTTATATAAATAAGCTCACTCCCTATAAACGAATGAGCGTTCATTCATAATATATACTATCGGGGACTGGAAATCAATAGTAAATTATGATATTTAAGCAATTTTAAATTTGTTCATTTTATACCTTGAATAAGCGGAGGTTTGCTATTAAATTTGAAAAATATAATCGTACAAAATGAGAATTGCGGTTGATATTTTATAAGAAACAAGTAGTTGTTTCGGAGAAAGCTTATGCTGATTATACCGGCCATAGATTTACGGGGCGGACAAGCCGTCAGGCTGTTCAAAGGCGATTACAAGCGGATGAAGGTATATTCTTCCCATCCGGCTGAGCTGGCTTTTGAATTCCAGCAGGCAGGCGCGCGTCTTATTCATATTGTAGATCTGGATGCGGCCTACGGCGCGGGGAAGAATAATCGGGACGTCATCACGCAGATCAGAGAACGGGTATCCTGTGAGCTTGAAGTAGGAGGAGGGATTCGCAGCGAGTTTGATATAAGCGAGCTCTTGGCCATCGGCATAAACCGCCTGATACTGGGCACGGTGCTTATAAAAAACCCGGTGCAGGTTGCGGACTGGATTATGGAATATCACTTCCACGCTATCGGCGGTATCGACGCACTGGAAGGACAGGTTAAAATTGCCGGCTGGCGGGGAGAGACTAAGGTAAAAGATACCACCCTGGCCTCTCAGCTCCGAACACTTGGCATCAAAGAACTGATCTACACGAACATCGCCCGCGACGGGACCCTGCAGGGTCCCGATATCGAGCGCACCAACGCTGTGGCCAAATACGCATCCTTACCCGTTATTCTTTCCGGCGGCATCAGCTCAGAAGCTGATATAGCCGCGGTTAAAGAAAAGAAACATGAAAACATTCACGGAGTTATTGTAGGAAAAGCCATTTACGAGAAAAAAGTTAACCTCCACGATCTCATTCTAAACTATCAGTCTTATGCTAATGATGCGGATCACTAATTTCTGCTTGCAAAAATTCAAATTAAAGATTAAGTTTAGTTAGTTACCACACCGCCTGTAAAAGCCGGCGGTGTGCGAGGGAGCGCCCTATGGGGGTGTAGGGTGGAAGAAAAAGCCACCACCTATTTCCCATTTATTTAACCACAACAATATGTGGTGACTTTTTAGTAAGCAAAGATGTGAAAGGAGAATAAGTATGGTAGAACAAGGCAATATTGTAATCCCCAATAATGTTACGTTAGAAGCTGTAAAGGGCGAAGACACGGGCCGGGTTTTTGCGATTACCAATAAAACCATGACCATAGGCCGGGCAGCGGTCTGCGATATCAAGCTGAGCGATAAATACGCCTCCAACAAACACTGTCAGATTGTTTTCAGGGGCAGTCATTTTACGGTTATCGACTTAGGCAGTTTGAACAAAACCAAGGTGAACGGCACAATGTATGTACAAAAAAATTTAATAAACGGCGATATTATCCGTGTTGGTAAAAGCGAACTCAAGTTCAACTATGAAGCCATGGATGAGTCCAGTGTTAGTGATGCTGATGATATTATAATCCCTGATGACGATTCAGCCTTACAATCAGAAGAGTAAACTATTTCTTTTTCTTCTTTTTATCGATGCTCCTCATTTTTTGTGACTGTACGACGGATGTTTTGTTTTTCTCTACCGGTTTGGTCTTGGCTTCTGCCTTAATCACGGTTTTTGCCTTTTTTGCATGGGGGGCTGTAAAAAGCGTCTTTTCTATACCCTCGTTAAATACGATGGTAGTATTGCCCACTTTTATTAAATCTCCGGAACGCAGCTGCTTGGACTTTACCAGCTGATTATTTACCTCGATTGGAGTGTGCCTGCTTACCACAGTGTATGCACCCCCTTTCTTGTACACGGTTACATCGTCGGCTTTCAGCTTGGGCTCTCCTAAAATTGTCAGATCCGCCGACTCCGTGGCCCCGATAGTAACGGCACTCTGATTCTCCATAATGGTTAAAGGCGGCAGCTTTTTCTTTTTTCCATCAATGGTTAATACTTCCAAACAGGGGTCCTTCTGCTTCGACTCAAACCTTATTTTTGAAAGCAGCCATAAGAAAAGAAGCGCAAGCGGAATCATTAAGAAAATCCAGAAAATAAACCCCGTCTGGGGCATGCCGAACAAGGTATCGGAATAATATGCTCTTTCCCTCTCCGCTTCAATAACAGCCGCACCGGTTTTTAGTTTTACATTTACATACTTTTTTTCGGCAGGTTCCATACCGGCATAATACATAATAAGATACTCACTTAATACCCGGTCGCGAATATGGTTATAGAATTCTTTCAACTTCCTTATATCCGTAACCTTGTAATTAACACCGCCGGTTTCATCGGCAATTTTTTTAAGATCCGGGTCTCTTGCTCCTTCAATCAGGCCGATGGTAAACACACTGATTCCCTCCCGCTGAGCCAGTTCAATCGCTTTATCAAGACCCTTTCTCTCGGGAAAATGGGGATTTTCTTCTTTGGTAGGAAAGTTTTCACCATCCGACAACATAACGATTACCTTGCGGCCTTTGGTATTACTCATCTTGTCAACCGAATGATAGAGAGCTTCGTACAACTCCGTATAACTCTCTTCTTTTTCGGGCCGCTTTATTTCGGTGAGGGCTTTGGCGATGCTTGCTTTATCACCCGTAGGCGCTATTTCAGAGTCCAGTTTAATATTAAAAGATATGAGCGAAATTCTGTCGTCGGGATTATTTATATTTCTTAACAGCTCCTTGATTGCTTCTTTGGCGTAGCTGATTCGCCACGTTGGTTCGTTCGCAGTTTCCTGCCCGTACATATTCGTGTACATACTGCCCGAATTATCCACCAAAAACATGAGGTTAATGCCCTCATTCACATTAGCCCCGTGTTTAAAAAATATGATATCCCGCTTTTCCGCCTCTTTGTCAGGCACGGCTTCATAAAGCTCGAACTGCTCCTGAGTTAGATTGGTTATGGGATTGCCATATTCATCGGTAACGCTTGTATATACCTTGATTTTCTGATCCATAAGCAGGGATGCGTTGTCCACCTGCGATATGATGACCGTCTGTGCATAGCAAAAAACAGCGGATAAAAAAAGCAATACCGTCTTTAATACTATTAGCTTACCTGTCATTTTTTCTCCTCCTGCTATTTCTTTCTAAAGAGGAACTGGGCTTCCCCCACACGGATAACATCGCCGTTCTTCAATGCCGCTTCGTTTACTTTTTTGTCATTGATATACGTGCCCATTTTCGAATTCTTGTCTTTGAGGATGATTTTATCTTTTTTGCTGTGAAGCGAAGCATGCTTCGCGGAAACCTGGCGATAGTCGGCCAGGCTCATGTCTGCCTGCTCATCTCTTCCAATGGTCATCTGACGCTGATTAAGCAGGTACTCTTTGCCTTTGTATCTTCCGTTTAAGAGATAGAAAGAGGCACGGGCCAGTTTGTTTTCCACAAATCCGTAGAAAATACCGATAAAAAGGCCCAGCACAATAAATCCCAAGAGCCTTGCATATAATACGTCGGGAACAAAGAGCTTCAGGCTGTACTCAAACACTATGCCGCCTAAAAACCCTCCGATAAATCCACCGATAATACCGTTTTTTATCTTGGCAAAGGATTTGCTTCTGATACCTTCCACAACACCGATAAAAATACCAAACGCGGCCCAGCCCAGAGCCCTGGCTATGGGATAACCCACGGTTTTAAAACTGGCCGGAGCAAAAAAGAAACTGGTTCCCATGAACAAGCCTACCTGGATGCCTGAAATAACTCCCACCGCACCGCCGACAGCTCCGATTATAATACCCATAATCAAGCCGCCCTTAAGCTTTGCCGAGGAATGAGAGAGAATGCCCTCATTCATACCGAAACATCCGCCGATGACAAGCCCCACCACGCCGCCGATAATAATTCCGAAAATCAATAAAGAAGGGAAATTACCCTGAAATGAAATCAGCACTTCGGCCAAAGGCCAGGCCAGCATCCCGCCTATAATTCCAATCATACCAAAAAAAATTATTCTCATAGTCAACGACATAGGCGGCCTCCTTGTGTTACTCCGTTATTTTAATACTTTTTTGATTTTCATTATATGATATGGAAACTCTGGTCGTACTGTCCGAAGCAATATTCACTCTGTAATTACTGAAAATCTGATCGTCTTTTTTAATGGTAATCATATAATCCCTTTCCTCAAGCAAAAAGGTCTTTTCTTTTTTACTCGTCCTGCCAAACTCCACGAAGGATTTTGCCTTACCTCCCAAATAATCCTCGCGGCGATTGTCCAGTAATATTTCCAGTCCTTCGGTATTGCTGGCCAAGATCAGTTTGCCCGGCTTCTTGGCCATATAGATATCTAATTTTAAGGAATCCATTTCCTGTTCTATGGTAACTTCCACTTCTTTGGTATAGTAGGAAGCAACCACATAACGTATTCTGTAGACCCGGCCCGTATAGAGCTCGTCCTTGGAGAATTTCCAGTCCGCCCATCCGGCTTTTCCCTTATAAAAGATCTCGACTTCGTCGTTAAGAGACCTGCCGCTGATATAATCTTTGACATTATGGGAAACCGGAATCTTGTTATCGTAAGGCCTTTCGATATTAAATTGAATTATCTTGCGCTTCTCGGGGGTGTCCGGATTCTGCTTTTGCAGATCAAGAGGATTGAGCGCAAACGCTGTGCAGTACTTGCGGCTTTCTATAGTCAACTCCAAATCATACAAACCTGCCGGTAAAAAAAGCGCGTTTGTGGTGAGGAACTGCTCCTTTTTTTCGCTTTTGCTCTTTGTGCTTGCGGGCAACACCCTGGTTACGGGTATCAGGCGGTATTCGTACCTGACCAGTTTTTCTTCATCCTTTTCCGCTGCTTCATTATAATAGGTCAGCACGGCTTTGGCATATACTTCGGATACCTCTTTGTAATAATCATCCGGCACTATTATTTTGAGCTCCAGTGCACCTGTGTCCCTGCCGCTGAATAGCTCAAAAAATATACTCGTGGTGCTGATCACAAAAAATACACCGGCTGCAAGCACCAGAGCAAGAGCTGCAACCGCTCCTTTGAGCATGAGAGAGCGGCCGCGGCTGCGCGGTATTTTGGTAAAAGCCGACTCTTTACCGGGAGCTTCGTAAAGAAAATTTTTAATAGCCTTATTTATTTCTGTAGGAGTTTTATATTTTTTAAGGAAGCGTGACAAAAGAGTGATAATGTGCTCAAGATCACCGTAGCGCTTGTTCATTTTATGGTGCATGGTCTTTTTTATAATTTTCTTAAACACACGCGGCAGTTTGGAAACAAGTTTGCCCGGTTTTACATACGTGCCTTTGGTGATTTTATTGATGGTTTCCGCAGAAAACCCGCCCGGATAAGGTTTTTTACCGGATACCATCTGATAGAGCATAATACCCATGGAGTAGATATCGGTTCTTTTATCCACATGTTTGGCGTCTTTAATCTGTTCCGGTGACATATACGACGGGGTTCCCATGACAACACCGGTTTTAGTAAGTTCTTTGTCCGCCTCGGCTTCCACCATGGCGATGCCGAAATCAAACAGCTTTACATCGCCGTTTTTGGATATGAGCACGTTATCCGGCTTGATATCCCTGTGAATAACCCCTTTGTGATGGGCGTACTGCAGGCCGCGGCAGATTTCTCTGAAAATCAGGGCTGCTGCCAGCGGGGGTATCTTTTTCTTCTTGTCGATGAGATCTTCCAGCGAAATTCCGTCGATATGTTCCATTACGATAAAATAAGACTTTCCATGCTTGAAATGGTCGTATACCGAAATAATATTCTCGTGACGAAACCCCATCATAACGTTTGCTTCGCGCTTAAAGCGTTCGGACAGGGTCTTTGCGGTGGAGATACTCAACCGTTTAATTACGATATGTTTTTTTAAGGTGGGGTGGATGGCTTTATATACTTTACCCATTCCGCCTTCGCCCACAACGCTCACTATTTTGTATTTATCGATCATTCTATCTGCCATTGTCTAACCTCGTTTTTAAAGAACTATAATAAAACCATACTTTAAGAATATAAGGCGCCGGCCTTATTTTCTATTTCAACAATACTTTTTTCCAAATCAATCTCCCCTTCCGTATCAACAAGAGTAACATAAAACTTAAGGGGATTATGCAGCTGGATGTATTTGCCGTCGGCTCTTTTATTATGAGTTCCGGAAACCGGCCTGTGCCCGCCAAAATACATGCTCCGCCACCACACCTCTTCGGGAAGGTAGTATTGAATCATTTTGGTTACACTGTTCTTTTCTGCATCATTATTATCTGTCCAGGTAAGCCCGGCTACCACCTCCGGATTATAACGATAGTTAATGATTTTTTTTGAGTCATAGAAAGCTTTGGGCTCGGAGTGAGAAATGATAAAATGTTTGCCGACAGCCAGCAGGGGCAGATTCTTCTCGAAATTATAATATACCTTTAGCAGCTCTTCCCCGTAAAATCTTTTTATATACTCCAGCACCATAGCGCCTTCGTAGGCATACTTTCTGAAAGGGAAGTTCCCGCCGCCGTTTTCATTGGTAATATTTTCATGATTGCCTTTTAAAAAATGGAAGTTGGCGGGGTATGCTCCCTTTAATTCCATCACCATTTCCATGACTCCCATACTCTCTCTCATTTCTTCATCCATATGAGTACGGGTTTGGTACAGATTCTGGAACTCATCAAAGGCTTTTTTCCAGCGGTCGGATTTTCTGCCTTCGGCGTGGAAGCCGTCGCCCACGCACACTACCTGCAGCTGGTTGAGGGCCAGCTTCTGAAGCACGGACATGCCGGAATCATCGGTATGGAGCATAGTACTGAAAAGAAACTCCATGCGCGCATGCAGGTCGGGCATAATAAGTGTGGGAATTTCTTTTTTTAGATTTATAATACCGCCGGGGCGCCCGCGGGAGTCTTTGGCGCGGATCGTCTCAGCTTCATTATCGAGTACCCGATTTATATTATAGACAAGCTTTAAATACTGATCCCCATTGGGAGGTGTGCTTCTGGTGTAGATATTTTTTAACCGCTCATGTAACGCAGTAATAGGACCATTCTCCTCACCGGGTTGGTTTTTATTTATAATTGTATCGCCCCTAACAAAAAACAGCTTTTAACAGTAGCTGAAATGGATGCTCTACCTTAACTGCCGCTTATTCCATGATAGTTTTATTTACTTCTACAAACTCTTCTTCGATGATGGTTGCAGTTTCGATAATCGTCTGCTGTTGTTCTTCGGGACTCATGTCTTCGTCTTTGCATACGGCAATCTTAAAAATCTGAGAGGTGCTCTTTACAGGTCCGCCCTCAAATTGAATGATACCGTCCACCTCAACATCACTTGCCAGATTTGAGCTTTCGCTCTCGGCACTTTCGGGAATGTCGGTGCGCATACCGATACTCGAATATTTTACCGTACGCACGTCGTCCACAAGGGGGCCTATGTTGACAAGAGACCCTGAATAGGTCAGGGCTATGGCACCCTTCTCATCGTCTTTAGCCAGGCTGTCAACCTCTTCCATGCCCATTTCGGCAATCTTATCTTCGAATACCGCCTTTTTATCAAGCCAGGCCTGAGCCACTTTTTCTACTGCGTCTTCTCCTTCTTCTGCCTTTACGGACTGCGCCAGCCCTTTGATATGCTGCTGGATATTTGAAGGTATCTGATCCAAATACTCTCCCATTGTCTTCCTCCTTTTTTAATACTGATAACTGCATCCAGAATAATCCGCAATACCTACAATGTCAAGGAAAAAAAATAGATTGGACATCCGAGTTAAACCAAATCTGCGCGCGGCGCAGAGTAAGCGGCGGAGCGGCGCTCATTTATAGGCAAACATCTAAATCCCCGGTCATGCGCGGTTCACCCCAGCGCAGTACTGCCAACCCGCCAATAAAACAAAAAGGCCGGTCCTGTTTCTTAAAAACCCGCCGGATCTCCAAACCAGCCTGAAATAAATGATTCATACATGGCACATATGACAGATGTAAAAGCTTGAGCGGTCAAGCCAATTTTACTGCTGCATTAAATTAAATAAATCACACAAAGATTATAAAGTCTCCGTGTGCTCCATGAGAGCAATATTTACACACCTTTAAAAATATCAAAACCAGCCAATGCAGCAGATAAAAAAGTTGTGCTGTTATTGTATGGGCGATGATTTAAATGTATTTTTCACAGTCTGTCTGTCCGTTCTGTGATAACCAAATTCATAAACATGCAAACTTACTATATTTTTTTTACAGGAACCCGGGACGCCATGTTTAATTTAATTTTTTTCCTGTCTTACAGGCTTCCTTAAGAGATAAATAAAACTGTCTGAAATATAATCCAAATATCATATTTCGTTATCAGCTAAATGGTCTGTATTATTTGCTATATATCGAATAGTAAGCTTTTCTTTCTTAATAACATATCTATCTTTTATCCTGGGGCTTATGACATAGTTTTCACCTAAAGGGTAAATGCCGCGAAAAACTTTCAGTGTATCAATACTGTATTTATCAGGATCAATTTTACATTCAATTGTATCAAGCCTGTTGTTTGATTTCTTAATCACAAAATCGATTTCTCTGCCTGCTTTATCTCGCCAGTAATAGATTTGTTTTTCGGAAAAACTTGTGCGAAGTACATCCAGTACTATATGCTCCCATAAAATACCCCGGTCCTCTTCCCTTATTTCGTTCCAGCCCTTCATATAGGCAATAAAACCTGTATCAAAAGTATAGCATTTGGGCCTTTGCGTTATTTCTCTGCGGCCGCCACCATGAAAAGGAGGAAGCAAAACCAGAGCGTTGGCAATACTCATAGCTTCAATATGAGACATAACAGTCGGCCTGCTTAGGCCGCTCAGTTTAGCTAAGTTTGTGAAATCCGTTAAACTGCCGCTCTGTCGTAATAACAATTGAAATAACTTTAAAAATCCGGTACGATTCCTGATAGCAAATAATTCCTGTATATCACGGGCATAGAAGCTGTCGATCCATTCTGAGTAAAATTCAGGATCCCTTTTTTGCCAAAACAGCACTTCCGGCAGACCCCCGAACAATAAGCGTTTATCCAAATCCTTAACAGAAAATTGATTTTGGCATTCATCCCACAGCACAGGGAAAAGATGAATGAGCGTCTTTCTACCGGTTAAACTATCCCTAAATTTTTTTGTAGCAGCCAATGTAGATGATCCTGTTGCCAGTATTTTTAAGTGGGCAAAAGCATCTGATGCGATCTTTAATATTCTGCTCGGATCTTCGGTTTTATGTATCTCATCTAAAATTATTATACTGTCTTTTTCCAGGCTATTATAAAATGATTCCGGATCGCTTAATCTTCTGCATACCGAAGGCAGGTCACAATTTAAATATAAAGAGTTGTCAATCATTTTAGCTATTGTGGTTTTACCCACTCTTCTGACACCGGAAAGCCATACTATTGATCGTTTTTGCCAAGCCTTAAAAACTTTATCTAACCAAAAGGGTCGTTTTATCATTTGAAACCTTATTTTACATTAAGTCGTCTAATTGTAAATTATAATTGCATTAAAGTCAAGAATTAATGAGATGTGAGAGCACAGTTGCCGTTTCATCTAATCTATTCTTTCTTGACTGGATTAACAGGATTTACGAATAAAATCACCTGTATATTTATGATAAAATCATTTCGCTATTATATGAATCGTATGAAAATCTTTAATAAACCTCCAAACTTACCATAATGTATTAAGGAAATAGTAATGAACCTATTAAAAAATATATAAAATATTAAAAATTGTTTTTGATATTTTATTGTCAGCGCGCTATAATTATACTGTCATTGGCGTAATTCTTGTTATCGTTACAAGAATTATGCCAATGATATATTGCGGTTTACAGCGATATTTATAAAGAAAATAAATCTTTAAGGGGGAAGATGTGCGTATAAAAATTGCTTTATTGGCAGTATTACTTTTGGTCGGTTTGCTCGTAACAACATGTGACTTGCTGCCACCGGATATCGCAATATATATGGATTTAGTTAATGATAATATGGGTTATGATGATATAACTGGCTACATGACCGTCAGTTGTGATATCGAAAATTTGGGATCTTATGATCTCACTAATGTAGAAGGCTATTTTTATGTGGAACATTCTGAAGGCAATGGATATTATTGGTCAGATGGCATCGATCTTGATGTGGGAGAAGTATTAGACGATTATTTAATTGATATTTATATTTTGGAAGAACCTAATACTGTAACTACCGGTAATACAGAAATTGTGGGTTGGGGATGCGACAATCCGCCGGATGATTAGAATCAAGCTGTCTTATATACGGTATAATTTGTTATAACAGATATTATGACTCCTTAGTTAAAAAAGTATAAACATTGCTTTCAATTAAATTCGTTTCGACAGGAGTTACAGTATTATACTTATAGCATTATTAATGAGATTCTAGAACACGCATTTTTCTCTTTATCTCCACACTTTTCTCTCCAAAATTAATAAGTAATCCTACATTCTTTTTTGTTGCTACAAGATAGTTGACCAAAAATGCACATGCTATTATTTTCTCTGTGACTTCTTTATATTTCATTTATAAAATTCCCCTTTGAATCAAATTACTTTTATCAAAAAATAAATTATTTCTACAGGATTTACAGGATAAGCTTAGAAAATTAGAATTTATTTCATAGCTAAATCCTGTTAATCCTGTCAAAAAAATCTGTATCATTTTTATTATTAATTACCACCGGATTGGATTATTTGCATTTAAAAAAGTACTTCGTGGTGAAATAATAAATCTTAGGCCAATTTCAGATCAGCTCGAAGAATTCTTCCCACTCAACCGCATGTTCAATAAACAAGGGCTCGCCGCTGCGCAGAACTTTAAATTAATTGACTGCTATTACCTTTTAAAGTACACTATTAAAGAAAGTTGAAAATAAGTATAGAAAGGTCAAGTTATGAAACCATTGACATACAGAATCCTCTTAACCGAAGAGTCCGAAGGTGGTTATACAGTAACCGTCCCCATGCTACCTGGTTGTGTTACCTTCGGAGATACTATAGAAGAAGCAAAAAAAATGGCTAAAGAAGCCATCGGACTATACATAGAAAGTTTGGTAGCCCATAACGAGGAAATCCCTACTGAGGAACACACTTTCGAAACCACGATCATGTTAGAACAGCATGCCTAAGAAAGCTTCTCTGACACCCAAGAATCTAATCCGAATTCTAACCAAACACGGCTTTGTCCTTGATAGAACAAAAGGTAGCCATCATATATACCTTCATCCTGATACCAGGAAAAGGGCAGTAGTTCCGCTCCACAAAAAGGATCTTCCCAAAGGCACAATGATGTCTATTCTTAAACAGGCGGGAATAGATAGAGACAAAATATAATTTTTACTTGACTTTTAACGGAATAACTTTGCGTTCTCTGAGAACTCTGTGTAAAATTTTTTTAAATCTGTTTCATCCTTGAAATCTGTGTTAATCCGTGTCAGAAAAATAATGAGCTTAGTGGTCTTCGCTATCTTCATGTCCTTCTTACCATTCGCGCCCTCTGAGTGAATCCCTTATTTTTCGCTCAGACAGCGCCTTCCCAAAGATTTCAGAAAATTATTGAGTATATTCAACGTTAATCAAGTCGAATATTTGATTGTAGGCGGATACGCGGTCGCATATTACGGATATATCAGAGCGACAAATGATATTGATATTTCAATTATTGATCCGGAGCATTTAAAACTTAATAAAAAAGCAAACGGCAGACATAAAGACCTCGATGATCTTGAAAATATATAATTCAGATCAGCTTAAAGAGTTCTTCCCACTCCAACTCATGCTCAATATAAACAGGCTCGCCGCTGCGCAGGGCAAACAAAAAGCATTCA
>CAZEPL010000040.1:0-32699 GCA_964514135.1 uncultured Spirochaetaceae bacterium
AATCAAGACTTTTTTTATAGCAGTGATATTGCTGGTTGCCCGGTGCGGCGATCCGAAATTTATTATTGACATGCACACGAATTAATGCTAATATATTAACATGCGTAATAGACTTTAAGGAGTATAATTATGAAGAAAACAGAATATAATGAACTTAGCAAGCGGGAAAGACAGATAATGGATATCCTCCACCAGCAAAAAGAGGCCAGTGTTGCGGAAGTATTAAAAGATATTGCCAATCCTCCCAGCTACTCCTCTATACGTGCTCTTATGAATATAATGGAAAAGAAAGGATATATTAAATATCGAAAAGTGGGCTTAAGATATGTATATTCTCCGGTTATAACATCGCAAAGAGCGGTTAAAGGTGAGGTGAAGCGGCTCCTAAAAACCTATTTCGACAATTCAATGGAAAAGGCTGTCGCAGCTCTTATTGATGTGAATAAAAGTAATTTGGATGAGAAAGACTTTAATCGTTTGCATGATCTAATCGAAAAGGCCAGGGTTAACGAATAATAGCTTATGGATTTTGCTGTAGACAAAACTGCAATCATATTTTCATTTCTGTTAAATATTTCTCTTAAAGGCAGTATTTGCCTAATAATCTCCATTATCTTTTTTGTCTTGGCAAAGGATCTGTCTCCAAAATTGAAACATACTATTTTGTTCACTGCCATTCTAAGCTTTATTTTTATACCTATTGTTTCCCAATTAATAAATTTTATTTTTCTTTTTCTTACAACCAACCATATTTCAGAATCCTATTATATGTTCTCGTCACCGGTATTGGATACATTACACAGGGGTTTTATTGAGATTCCCCGTCAGGCAGATATAACGGCACTTTTAAAACCGACTCAAGGATATAAAGCGGAGACGCATTGGAGTATTTGGTTTTTACTTATCTGGGGTGTTGGTTTTATCATGATGATGCTGCGTGTTTTTGCGGGAAAACTGAGTATATGGTATATAAACCGGACTTCGGCTTTCAGGGATTCAAATCTGGAAAATTATCTGCAGTTTATCAAACAGGAGATGGGTATAAAAAGAGAAGTGAGATTACTCCTTAGTGATTATTATCAACAGCCGGCTGCCTTTTCCTGGATTCAACCGGCTATCCTCTTGCCAGGAAGGGCCAAGCACTGGTCACAAAAACAACTTAAGCCTGTCTTAATCCATGAACTGACTCATATCAATCAATTTGATTGCTTTACCAGAGATGTGGCACGATTTATATGTGCACTGTTCTGGTTTGTGCCTTTTATTTGGATTGCTTATAGCAAATTAAAGGATGAACAGGAAAAGACCTGTGATATCACTGTTATTCAATTTGGTTCAAAACCCACTGATTACGCCGAGCAACTGTTGTTTTTTGCAAAAGATTCTATTATGAAAAAAATATATACATATGCTTTTATTCCCATGACAACAAAGCGGATTCTACAAAGCAGAATCGAATATGTTTTAAGAATTAAAGATTATATTAATAAAAAAATTTCACATAAACTGCTGCTAATTTTTTCTCTATGCAGCTTGTTGCTGTTAATTCCCATTTCAACGATCAACCCATTTATTATGGAATCCGATGTCGAGATATTGGCTGAGTTGAAAAATTCAGTCTGTTTGGAAAAATCCATGAATATTACAGGTCTTCCATATGAAATAAAGAGTAACCTGAGATCATTCCCCGTGGTCTGGCCGGTACTTGAAGGGATCGGTGATGCTGAACCGGGAAAGTTCATAGATGATAACCAGAGTATGCGTATTCAATTAGGCAAGTGGGATTATGGAATTGTAATCGCCGTAGCAGAGGGAGTTTTAAAAGAAGTAGAGCTGTGTTTTAATAAGAGTTACAAAGTAATAATTGAGCACAAAAACAACATCTATTCGGTTTATTCTCCTATAGATTTGTGTGAAAATATTAAAGTCGGGGACAGGGTGTGTCAGGGAGACCTTATCGGATATTTTTATAAGAATAAAGTTTATCACGAATCGTTCTATTCTTCGAATCATTACAAGAAATATATTGATTTTGCCTTAAAAACAGATTCTGACTATATTAATCCTATGCAAGCTCTGCTCACCTTTAATAAAAGACTTTATATTACCTATGAAAAATATGAGAAATAATGTGGGCGCTTTATTTTTAATATTATATAAAGCGCCCAAGATATAAGTTTAACCTATAGCTACATTTCCCCGCTCGCCCGTTCGTATCCGGATGCACTCTTTAAGATCCGTTATAAAGATTTTACCGTCACCGATCTTCCCGCTGCGAGCTCCCTTTATAATGGCTTTGATAGTAGGCTCCACAAAATTCTCATTTACCGCAATTTCCAATCTGATTTTGTCCAAAAGATTGATTTCCGAAATAACACCACGAAATGTTTCCTGGTAGCCCTTTTGCTGACCGCAGCCCAGTGCCGAGCTTACGGTCATTTAAAATACATCAGCCTCAAATAAGGCCATTTTTACTTCTTCAAATTTATGAGGTTGTATAAGTGCAGTAATTAATTTCATATCATACCTCCTAATCTATTATCCGGAAGCCGGAGTAAGACTGCATACCGTGTTCGCCGATGTCCAAGCCACGATATTCTTCTTCCCGGCTTACCCTTAAACCAATGGTGAGGTCTATAATCTTAAACACAATCCCCATGGCTAACAGTATAAAGACCGCTGTAGAAAGGGAACCTATAAGCTGAATGCCGAGCTGAGCAAATCCGCCGCCGTAAATAAGACCATTATTGGTAAGGCCCAAGGTTTCCTGGCCGAAAATGCCTACTGCCAGAGTTCCCCAGATTCCGCAAAATCCATGCACAGGAACCGCTCCTACGGGATCATCAACATGAATTTTATCAAGAAAAAATACTCCGATCACCACAATAATTCCTCCTATTAGGCCGATGACAATAGCTGCCCAGGGATCCACATAGGCACAGGGTGCGGTGATTGCCACAAGTCCTGCCAGGGCGCCATTCATAGTCATTGATAAATCCGCTTTTTTAACTTTAATCCAAACAGTAGCCAGAGCGGCGATACCGCCTGCAGCAGCAGCGATGCTGGTATTCATGGCAATGCGTGAGATCAGCTCACCACCCGGATCCACGGCAATTGTGGAACCGGCAAAATCGGCAAAACCCATAGCTGCCAGCCAGCCGCCGCCCCAGATCCAATGACCTACCAGCGGATAAATGAAAGCGGAGATGATAAACGAGTAGATAAGGTAGGCGGGGAATTTCATTCTTTCCGCCATACCACCTGCTACGATCGTAGCCGCAGCGCCGCAGAAAGCAGCCTGGAAAAGCCAGTAGGCAAACAGGGGGACATCACCGGAACCACTCTTTGCGTCAATTAAGAACCAACCGGAAAGACCCAAGAAATCATTACCTGTACCAAACATGATGGCGTAACCGAACATAAAGAATGCTAAGGATGCCATACAAAAATCCAAAAAATTCTTGGTTAGAATGTTGCTGGTATTTTTGGCGCGAATAAAACCTGCTTCTACCATACCGAATCCCGCCTGCATAAAGAACACCAGAAAAGCAGCCAATAGTACCCATACAGTATTTATGGCGATTTGCAGAGCCTCATTTGTGCTCACCTTATCAGCTTCGCCGGCCATCAGGAGTGAAGGAACAGCAATAGCTAATAAAAGAACTAAAAAAATAATCCTTATTCTCTTCATAAGAGCCCCCTTAGAGTGAATAGTATTTGAATTATAACTTCGCAAGAATAGTGCCAACATATTGAATTTGAGAAATTACTTTTATCCGATCGTTCAATCCTGTAGACAGGGGTGGAGTAGAGTATGTATTGAATAACTTGTTATCATATAAATAAATAAGCGAAAATTATATACAGTGTGTTTGACATTTATTTGGGAGTAACAACCTGTTTATGGAAATGAGAATATTTTATTTTAGGAAATTGCATACATAATCAGATTCTTACAATTTTGTAGGTTAATCGAGTTAATTCTTACATTATTGAGCTTCTTGCAAAAATAACATTTTTGCAAGAAGCTCCTAAAATGGAAATTGCTAAATTATTATGGTATAAAGAATAAGTATTTTACTAACTTAATATATTTTGAGTTTTGCAATTTCCTCTATTGTAAAATATTAAAATACAAGCTTTGTGGTCCTTTTAATAGCTTGTACTGTCATACGCGTTTACTCCAAAAGAATCTGCTTTAATAGCTCGTAGAGCCGGATACAGTCACTCTCCGTTGTATGATAACCGCCGCCTCCTGTTTTTTGCCGTACCACAATAAAACCGTATTCACTATCGCCTCCCGCCTCTTTGATGAATGACAAGTAATCTTGATTTTTAAGTTTGTTATAGGTAGTGTTTTGACCTTTACATAAAAAAACCGCGTACAAATAGGGTACCGCTCCGTTAGGGCCGTTGTTTATGGCAGCTTGAAGCTGCACTCCAATAAAATCATCCGGTTTTCGTCTGGGCTCGAGCATAAAACGGATGTCTTCGGGAATTTTCCTTTCCTGTTTATCCTTATCAAAGCGTAGGTAGGGAGTAAGTATGAGCTTTTTTTCCGTAAGCTGTACTTTTTTAATGATCGCATCGAAGCAGGGTATTTTCAACTCGAGTGTCGAAGGCGTCCAGAGTCTGACCAGACCGGAGAGCAGTATGGGCGAAAGAACGATTCCGGTATCGATTACATAGGGGATAAAGGCAAATGCCTCTACAATAAAGCTTATGGAAATAATAATACAAAAAATAACTATTAAGATTGCGCCTGTGGCTTTATGAAAGTAAAAAGGTACGGACATCTTTTGGGTGGCAAGCAGATTTTCTTTTATACGGTTAAATTCAGTGCGTGTTACAGGCTGCCAGTCTTCAAAACCCAGATCTAGAGGCTTGTTCTGGTAGTTTTTAGCAATAACAAAAAGTACTCCGCTGACCATAATCAAAAGGCTTAGTAAAAAATCAAGTGAAAACACATCCGTACTGAAAAAGAACTGATAGTAGAGCCCCCATAGTTCCAAAGCAGCAAAGATGAGGATTCTTAAGGGTAAAGGAATTTTTGGTATCAAAAATTGAATCTTCATAACAGCTCCTTATAAAACCCTGCAGGAATTTTCATTTTTAAGTTCCCGGGTCCCGGCGTAATTCCAATAAAGCGGGCAGGCGGATTGGCAGGCGCTAAATTGATCGCAGCCCGAGCACTCCTGCGGAGCAAAATGTTTGTGTTTAAAGAATGAAGCTCGTTTTGAAAACCAGATATCCTCAAAGTCCGTCCTTAGCAGATTACCCATGGATTCATGATACGAGGAGCAGGGCAGCACCTCGCCCCGGGGAGAAACCGAGAGCAGTCCGTCCATAGCGGCACAGGATTTATTGCCCAGTCCGTGTGCGATGGGATTGTAGTAACAATGGGGAAGGGGTGAATACCAGTAAAAGGTAAGCCCCAACTTGTAAGCCTCCTTTCTTGTGTGTTCGATTATATCTTTTACCTCGGAATAGGCAAAGAACAGCTCTTCACGAGCAAGCTCAAGCCCTGAAGGGATGTAGAGATTCATGGCAAAGCGTTTTATTCCGTTTTGTTTTAAAAACAGCGGAAGTTGTTTTAAAGAAGTGACGTTTTGACGATTAACTGTGGTGTTGGTTTGGACTGAAATGCCGGCCTGCTGCAAGGAGCGAATGCCTTTCAGTGTCTGGCTAAAGGAACCGGTTACACCTGTCAGTTTATCATGTATGTGAGCCTGCGGGCTTTCCACACTCACCTGAGCCGTAGTGAGGCCGCTTTTTCTCAAAGTTTGCGCCCGCCTTGTGCTAATCAGAGTGCCATTGGTAATCAGGTTTACCCGCAAACCCAAGTGTACGGCATAGCGGATCATTTTTTCCAGATCATTTCTTAGGAGGGGCTCACCCCCGGTAAATGAAAAAAATGGAATTTGGGCCCGGTATTTAAAAATACGGATAATTTTCTTGATCTCCGACAGCCTAAGTTCACTGTGCTGTCTTTCCCTCATCTGTTTATTACCCACATAACAGAACGAGCAGTTATTATTGCAGCGATACGTAACCGCGATTTCTCCCAATATGGGCAGAAGCGTATAGTCAAACCCAAAGGGAGTGGTTTCAACCGCCCTTCTTTGTTGCGGTGCTTCGGGGCAGCCTTGAAAAAAGGCTTTAAGGTCGCAAAAGAAATTGTGTACCTGCTCTGCCTTTATTTCATCCTTTAAAAATCTGAAATGTCTAATCCGTTTTCCTTTTAACATGGCCATCAGCAGAGCCGTTCCTGTTTGATTAAGTTTATAGACTTTGTTGGGAGGTAAAATCAGCACTCTGTCAAAGGAGCGCACGTAGATATATTTTTTTATGCTTTTAATAAAATCGTCAATCCAGGAAAGCTCACGCAGTGTCAATGCGCACCTCCGGATACACAGGCCGAGTGACAGGCTGAGTGACAGGCTGAATGGCAGGCTGAGTGACAGGCTGAATGGCAGGCCGAGTGGCAGGCATTATGGCAGGCCGAATAGCAGGCCTCCACTCCGGAGGCAAAGGCCGGAGGATTAAAACAGCCTTCAAAACAGGAGGCCGAAGACATGAACTCCTGATAGTTGGTTGAGAGCTCACGGGGAAGGGCCAGATTCGCGTAATAATGCTCATGATAGTAGATAGCGTGATAAGATGACCAGTATACGGCATATTCCCTTGTATCATCCTGCTCCTGCTCAAGTTTTTTTCGATAATACGCTTTGGTAGCCTCGGCATCGCAGTCCCAGACTTTTTCCTGCAGCCTGGCCAGCACCTTTTCGAAAAAATCGGATAACACACCGGAAAGTACTCTGCCTTGTGTGTCAAATGCCTGGAGAAAGAATTCTTCGTATTCATGTTTTGCAAGATTTGCGGAAATAATCTTTATCTGTAAGGGATTCTCGGCAACAAGTTCTATTATACCCTGGCGTGTAAGGCCTTCAAGCATAATAGCTACAATACGCGGCAGGGGCAGATCCAAGAGCAGAGCCGCTTCTATGGGATGAAGGTTCTCTACGATTTTATCCTTTTTCCCGTATGTTCCTATAATGAGTTTGGGTGGAACCCAATTGTCCCCGGCCCAGCGGATGCCTTCAACCCGTTCCACCACGCCGGAGAATCCTCTGTTTTTAAGCATAAGTATTAATACGGCAATCCCTATTATAGCGCCGAATATGATCAGATACCAGATGCGTTCATCTGAGATAAGGGGAAACTGTTTGGTTTTAAGTTCAGTATCATTTATGGTTATCGCATTCTGTTGTAGATAGAACTGGATTTCCTGCTTCTGCTTTACACCCACATTATCCTGATGAAAGAGAATACTGAAGTAATAACTCCCGTCATCCCCTTGAGTGGTATAATAATCTATTTTATTCTGCTCATTAACAAACTGTTCGGTTCTGAAATTTATTGATTGTAAAAACTCCTGTGTAATTTCTGCGGTCTCAACAATTATAGGCAACACCACCCGGACCGTTCTGTGTTCCATGGCATACTCCCACTGCACGGGTGCCCAGTGAAAGTAAAACAGCTCGCCGAACTCTGAAGATTCTGTTTTCCCGATGTATCCGTAATCTGCAAAATCCACTCCGTAGTTGAAGAAGTACATGGCCGTACCTTCGAATCTTTTATCGTCCTCAAGAATAATATCGTAGGTGTTGTCGTCCATGGGGATTATTTCAAGGGGGACACGCGATCCGTCGTCAAGGTCGGCAAAGCAGGAGCTGAGATTAAAACGGGGAGAAGCCTGTTCGCCTTGAAAATAAAAACCGCTCATGGTTCCGTCGTACGTGGTCCATTGGGTGCTGTAGTAAATTGCCGCTTTTCCGTTGGGAAATACCACCACATCGATTTCAACCGAATCCAGGCTCACATCAAGTGAAAAAAGTGGAAATGAAAACAATAAAAATAAAATTGGGCCAAGGAATAGTTTTTTCATTCCTTTAATTCTTTGATGATCTTAAATTGATCCTGTCGTGAAAGGCCTACCAGGTCTTCCGTCATCTTTTCCTTAATTGTCCGGGTTAATGCTTTAATATTTTTAAGGGTTTTTTGTTTATAATCAGTAAAATCTTCATTATCGTTAATGGTATAGCGTTTTTCCGTGGCTGATTCATCCAGCTCTTCGAGGTAAAGCTGGCAGATAGTGAGTACTTCATCGATGGCGTGATTTGCTGTGGGTGAGTAGGTCTTAAGCTCCCGGCATTTTTCCAGATAGCTTCCGGATATTAATAGAAAATATTCAATTGCCTTTTGTACCTCGGTATCACCGATACGGAGGAATGAAACACGCTCTCTAATTTTTTCATATTGCGTGATGGTCTGTGCGATGTTGCGAGAGCGGTCTTCATCTTTGACATTCACTATTTCCTGAGCTCCGCGCCGGGAGAACAGAATCAGACTGCTTGTTGTAAGGTAAGCAAACACGCAGCCGAGGGGAATCAGTATTCTTAACAGTCCCTGCAGCAGCAGAACTGAGATAATAATTGCGGCACTGAAAAGAACAAATAAAAAGATGTTTGCTTTTGATCTCAGATAATAATGCAGCAGCTTTTTTATTTTCATGTTTTTATAATAAAAAGTATAGGTCACATTACCTGTTTGTCAAGAACATAACAAGGAAGTGTCAGCTGATTATTGATTGAGACTGATGTTGGGATCGAAGTTTATTGGCTTGTATGAAATTAGTGATTGATCCACTATACCTTGAACTTATAAAAACCTATATCATTCGGATCAAACTCATGACCGAATTCTGCTATTACTATATGTGTGCCATTTGTGAAATAAAGTTACATTTTGTCTTGTACATGTTCTGCTGGAGTTACACAATCTAAAGAGCCGCTTACGATAAGTGTTTCCACATCTGTGTATTGTTGGGTTCTTATAGTGAATTTGTCCTCTTCTGATAACAATGTATTGGGTTTAAAGCTGGAAAAATCGTCTGTATCCCCTAAGCGTATTTTTGAATGACTTGTACAAGAAAGAAATAGTAAAATTAGGCTAATACAAAGTGTAATTATTAGAAAGCTATGCTTGTGCAATGTGTCACCTCTTTTTATATAGAGTTCTAGAGTTTAAACAATTCGCTAATATAAAAAGTAACATAAAGAATTATGATTAGCCTAAAAGAAGTGGTTATGTCTTTACTTATCTAAATCCCAGCTGAAATATATTTTTAAATATCTGAGCTTCTTGCAAAAATAACATTTTTGCAATTTCCTCAAGTAATTATTTTTAATTGTAAAAAATGCAAACTCTTTATCCTTAAAGGCAACAGCCAGGTATTCTCCGTTAGGCGCCAGGCAAAAGGCGGTTATGGCTTTATTAAGGTTAAAAGCGAATCCGGCAGCTTCAATTTTTGAATAATCGGTTACTTCAAAGATATTCAGCTTCCTTTTTCCCTCACTTAAAAAACAGAGCCTGTTACTATACCTGGCAAGCGATAAACGATTATTATTTGTTATTTGCATGAGAGCCGCTATATCAAGCAGTCTGGGGACAAACATACTTCCCGCGGCAATTTTTTCTTCAAGTTCTTTTAAAGGATAGATGAATATCTTTTTCTTTATAGTATAGTCATAAAAGCAATAGCATGGTCCGAGTTCGGGATGAAGGAGAAAGGTACCGTCTGAGTCTTCGGAAAAAATACCGCAGAATATCGGCTCACTGATGCCTTCCTGATAATCAGCGGATAAATGATGCAGGTAAATGGCTATTTTATCCGATTCATAATCTCCTATATGTTCCTGCCATTTCATCCAATCGCCGTTTGGAGCTATTTCTATTTCATCTATGTATTGGCTTTTGCCCGCAACCTGTTCTTTAAAGGGCATTACCCTTACCTTCTCTCCCTCACCTTCCCAATAAACAATTACAAATTCCGGCTGCTCATTCCCCTTATTTTCTATTTCACCAATTAGAATTCTTTTTTTTAAGTTCATGTTTACTGTTCTACCGTGATAAGTCCTCACAGTTGAGTGCGGGTAAAAGAATATCTGCTTCTCACTCAATATCTTTGTTAATTCGTTTTCCCATTTTTTTTAGTGAGGGGATCTACTAAATACCATTTATATTTTTGCTCCGGTGCATCCTGTAAACTGCAGTAGAGGATTTTATTTTGTCCGAAGTAATGTATGCATCCTCTATATGGAATCTCATCTATAATTTTATCGTTTAAGAAATCATATATTCTAAATACACTGCCGCCGGGAAAGACATAATCCAGGATCATTATTTTTATGGTTTTGTACCATAGGCCGCTTACTTAATCCAAATCCCAGCCGTTGAGAATTAATATCTCGGGTTTGTATTCAAAATGGATGGTATCGAAGTAGAACCACTTCCCTCCCCAAATAAATTCGTGCCGCTCAAAAGCTTCAATAAAAGCCTGGGGCGGTGTAAAACGATCTGCGTACGGTATACTATACCACTCTTCATAATACTTTTTTGACCAAAGCCAGTATGTTATCTGCTTGGCCAGGTTTTTAGGAATTATGTCGATGGCAATACCATAAGCATGGCTGCTTAAGGAATTGGTATCGGCAATGTTACGCCATGTATAACCCGCCACATCTGCTATTGAAGCAATAAACGCTTTTAATTCACTGTCCGTTTTAGCCTTTTCCGTAATTTCTTCTTCCACTGCGGCCAGCTCTTCCAGGAGCTCTCTGTGTATTTGAACTTTTTTCCCCAGAAAATAAATGTTTTTTACGCGCTCATAGCTTGTAGCCTGGTCATGTATTCTCCAGAGCGCATTATAGATGCCCGGATGTCTGTGGGGAGGATTAAGCTTGCGCTCTGCAATTTTGGCCTTAATGAGTTCTTTCTCTTGGTCGGTAAAGGTTGGAAGGGGAGGCAGTCTTTTTTCATAGCGATAAAAAGGGTATGCGGTATATTCTTGTTTTTGATTCAAGAATCTTTCAGGAAGCAGACGGCCTTCGCTGTAGTAAAACCAGGTTCCGTTAATTCTCAAAGCCCAATCGTTACTGCGGAATTCCACTTGTTTTACCTTGTCAGGATAGGCTCGTTTAAACGCGTACATGACCTGCTTCCCTGATTTACGGAACGCTTTTCCGTATAAAAAGCCGTCCTCTTTCGAATGAGTACTGAGGTTTGCCGATTGCATTTGATCCGTTACTAAAGCTATCATGGAAGAAGTGCATGTTGTACTGCTGTTAAAAATAAAAATGGCGGCCGCTATAAGAAAAAGTATAAAGGTCCGGATCCAGTTCCGCATACTTATATCATATACACTAAAATGAGTTTTCTCAAATGAAAAATAATGTATGTTTAATGAATTACTTTTTTTATCACATTCTTTTTTTGTTTTATTTGCTCTCCAGCCATTTCAACGCTTCGTCCAGATCATCGAATATTTCAACAGTAACATCCTGTTTGGAGTACTATTCAATAAAAGGATGCAAATTCATCTTGACTACAACTTTATCGGGCATCATTAATGCCCAATATTTCCAGCCCGCTTTCATTACTCTTGGAGCCCATGTTGGAAAAGCCCATTCGGCATCATTTTTGGGTAACGTCGAATTGTCTCTTTTGATATATCAGATACTCCCTATATAGTATATTTACTATTTATCTAATAAACATATATGTCACTCTTGTCAATTTTTTCGAAGCCAACTATTATGTGGCTGGTAAGATTGTGAACTACCGAATAATATATCCTGACAATGCCCTTTTACTATTCATTAAGTACTATTAAGTTTATGAGCATAATAGCGCGGGGAAGCAGGAGGTTTGATAAATGTCAGATCCACTTATAAAGAGGACCCAAGGGTATCTGGAGAAGTGAGAATAACGAGCTAATGGCCATCAGTAACAGAATCTGTAATATTATCATTCACTATAAACGAATTGGAAATGAGGAAAGGGGTATTCGGATTTATGCCCATTTCCTGTAATTTGTAAGTTAATCTGATTTTTTCAGGCATGGCTTTACAGGCATCCCGTTGTTTACGAATAATTGTCAACACGTTTTCTTTATATTCAAAGCGAAAATCTGCTTTCGTGGTACAGCCGGTGCTGACGACTTCGATAGTAATCTCGCCTTTTTCAAAATCAGTTGAAATACCAATCAGTACTTCCGGCTGTTCTGCAACAGCATGGATTATACCGAATAACAACATGCCTAATGTAAAGATTAATACGTAAATTGTTTTCATTTTTCACCTCAATTGTTTTATATAATAAAGCATGCACACATTATATTTATCTTTTAGATGCTTTATCAAGCGATAATTTAGATTATATCGCCCCTCTAAAAATGATTCCGGAGATCTGTTGCTTACTGCAGCTCGTTGTTCCAGGGTTTGAGCCATAAACCGGCAAGCTTGCCGTTATTATCCAAGACAACTCTGATTTCAGGCTTACTGTCACCTGCCGTAAAGTTCCCCTTAAAGCGAAAAATATGGAGTGATTTATCCTTATTTATCCATGTTTCAACATAGTCCATGGATTTAAACGCATCGTACACATTTTTGATTGCTTCATGAGCTTCTTTTTGTTTCTCTATTGTGAGTCCCAGACGCATTTCCTCTGTGGCTTCTTCACCCAACAGTTTATACTTTTCTTTTTCGTACGATAAAAGAATGTTCGTGCCCAGGTCGGAAGCTTTTGCTTTCATTGAACTGTTGCCTTACCGCACATAAAAGAAAGAAAAAGCGAATCATCTTGCGCGGGCAAGGTATTAACAAATGTGAATTCCTTAGGATTAGTATCCGCTGTAACGGTTACAGAGATAATTGCAGCATAGGGCTCATGGGTCTGCTGCAGCAAAACCTCGATTTCAGCATGTGCATCAGCTTGTATGGTAAATGATAGGGTATATTTCATCCCCTTATAGCTCTTAAAAAAATGTCCGAATTGTACATGCCAGTCAGTACCGCTTGCTTTTTCCACAAATAACTTTGCGGAAACCTTACCTGCCAGAGCATGTTTTGTTTCTCTTGAAAATATTAATCGCTCGCCAAACCATTCTCGTACCGTCCATTCATGATTATCTGATTCAAAATTACCACCTGTAACTTTAGCTATGCTTACGGGAATTTTAACATTCACAGGATCGGCCAAGGTACCTTGGTTTGCTCCCATGTCAACGGCTCTCACCGAATAGCTAAGAGAGGATCCGGCTTTAATATCTTTATCTCGATAAGTATTTTTATGCGTTGTGCCAAGAAGATTGCCATTTCTGTAAATCTCATAACGCAGTACCTTTGTATTGTCCTCCGCATCTTGCCATGTGAGTTCTACGGAATTCCTGTTAAAGGCAGTAGCCAAATTTGTTGCTTTTCCCGGCGGAATCGTATCATCAACGCCCAAAGCCTTTCTCAATGCTTTCTCGTCCTGCCCGTGAAAATACAGCGCCTTGTTCATTTCCTGTTTATAGAGGTTTGCAATAGTATTGTTTGCTTCGATTCTGCAGTCGCCCCAATCACCCCAGGGCAGATTGTAATCTTTGCTCTTCTGCGCCCAATCCCAGTTTATGTAACACAAGGCTTTAATTACGGGCTGTCTGTTTATAAAATCAAAATAGGGCTTAAACCAGGCATTCCAGTCTTGCTGGCCGTTATCCGTACAATGACAGGCCATTGAACTCGACACCGATACGCAGAAATACCGCATGGCCCAGTCCGTCCAACAAACGGCACAGTAAGGCAATCTTATCATCGTACCTACCTTCGGCAACATCCTTATCATAACACGACGTACATTCGCCTTCCGTCAGACTGTACGTCATGGAAAGCCCGATCTGGGGAATTAAAGAGACGTTGTATTTTTTTCATAATAGTTTAACTCTTGTACTAACTTGTCAAAATCGCTTGGAGTAAGATCCTTCAATTGAAAATAATATGTATATATGGATGGCTTTGTGTTGTCCGGCATGAGATCAAAGTAATTTTTAAAACCTGCGGGGTCCTGTCCGGCGCTGTTATAGATCATATCCTTAAGCTCCAGCCGTGCGCCGAAATTAAGGCGGGCAGTAGGACCGGATGTTTGTGCTTCAGAGGTAATAACAAAAAATACTATTATCAGAAGGGCGGCAACTGCTGGGATTATTCTCGCTTTCATATGCTCCTCCATTTTAATTAAATAAGCTGTATACTATAAATAGTAAAAGATATTAAAAATAAAGACTCCGGGAAAACAAAACATTTCAGTATTTCCGTATATGAGGAGTGCAGCAGTCTTAATTCCTCCAGCATCGGAAATAAAAAAGTATTATTAAACAAGCTTAAGCATATTTTTGTCCGGCGATCTCATGAGCTGTAACATCAGAATTTACATACCTTCCGTGTTTTTCAGTATATAGCTTTTTGATTAAAATCGACTGTAAAGGACAATAAGCAAAACATGCGTAGCAAAAATAGCACTGAACATGTTTTTGCCATACGGGTTTTCCTGCAATAATTTTAATCTTTTTTGATAAACAAACCTTTTCGCATATTCCGCAGCCGTTACAGGTTGAGTCGGCGTAATAATTTATTTTACTTTTTTCCTTTGAGTTTTCAAGAAGAGCCATAAGTGCGGAAATAAATTTCTTAAGGAATAGGTTAAAATGTAGCGGAAAATCATGTTTTGGATTTCTCACCTTGTTTACGATTATATTCTTAATCGAATCAAGTCTATGCTGAATGTCAGCTTCCAACGCGGTTATGTCTGCTGCTGTCCCCGGATAACTGTTCATTCCGGGGATATATACCGGCATTACACCTGTGGGTGAATTAAAAGACATTTTTAGATTAAAATAGCAGTCTAATTTTTTCCCTATTTTCTTTAATATTTTAGCGATGTGAATGTCTGATATTATTGGAGAGCCGCCTCTTGTAGATACCGCAAAGATATATTTCGCGGATTGTAAATCAAGTTTTTTTAGAAATCGCTTAACGGGAAAAGGAAAGGTCATCATATGGATGGGAAACACAAAACCTACGGTTTCGCCGTTTGTTTCTATAACATCCTTATTTAAAAGACTGACCATGGGTATAAGTTCTGTATGCGGGATGAGTTTCTGTAGTTCTTTTGCCACGTGCAGCGAATTCCCGGTTCCTGAAAAATAATATATCTCTGTACTCATAGCTTATTTCTCCTTTACAGCGGTTTTTAAGAATAAAAACATTTTATTAAATTCTAACTAATGAGGAAATTGCAAAACTCAAAATATATTAAGTTAGTAAAATACTTATTCTCTATACCATAATAAGTTAACAATTTCCATTTTAGGAGCTTCTTGCAAAAATGTTATTTTTGCAAGAAGCTCTAATAATATAACAAATAGTATAATCAAAATCAGTGATAAATGGCGCAAGATTTTGATATTTTATGCAGAAAGCGAATTAAGAATTATACTTGACAATTATTTTTTCTCATAGCATATTAGTATATGCTTATATACTTAAAGGAGTTGGGTTGAATAATTCCGTCTCTAATGTTGCTGAAGTTTTTAAGGCTCTTAGCGATGCAACAAGGCTTAAAATAATCAAGCTTATTTTAGCAAAAGGCAATAATCTCTGTGTTGGTATGATTGCTCATAAGCTGGGTATTAGTCAGCCGGCTGTTTCACAGCATTTAAAGGTTTTAAAGAATGCAGGTTTAGTTGAGGCACATAGAATGGGATTTCATATGCATTATAATATAATAGATAATGCTATACAGAAATATGGTGTGGATATCCGAGGAATATTAAAGAAAATTGATATAGAGTTCAACGAGGTTGTGAATTGTGAATTAAAAGGTGATAAAGAAAAATGCGATGAGGTTAATTAATTTTTTTTGATAATTAAATAAGTATTTGCTTATAAACTTATAAAAGAGAAATGGTGATACTTTTATTTATCGTTACTATTTTATTAGTAATATTATCATTCATATTTAATCTACAAAAAACGATTAAGGGAATGAAAATCGCAGTTAAACGATTCGGCAAGATCATTATCCCGTTATTAATAATGCTTGTGCTTGTTTCTGTGATTTTATACTTTATACCGGAACAGGTAATCACCGAGTACCTGTCTAACGGGAATAAGTATTCCAATACTTTTTTAGCATCCATAATCGGTTCTATCACAATGCTGCCTGGATTTATCGCGTTCCCGCTCTCCGGCATATTAAAAGATAAAAATGTAACCTATATGGTGATCTCTGCGTTTACCACTACCTTAATGATGGTGGGGATACTGACTTTTCCGATTGAAAAGGAATACTTTGGGGTAAAAGTTGCCTTTTTACGAAACATTATGAGTTTTATTATTGCATTAGCCGTTGCAGTTATCACGGGGATATTATTCGGGGAGGTATTCTAATGACCAAGAATAAGATTATAAAAATAATTATCATTTCTTCATTTATTATATTTATTGCGGTTTCGTATATGTTGAACTTTGAACAGGGAATAGATATTGGAAAGAATTTTTTTGAATTTTCTCTTAATCTGATCCTTCTTTTGCCTTGTGCATTTATTCTAATTGGTTTATTTGAAGCCTGGGTGAAAAGAGAAACAGTTGAAAAGCATCTAGGTAAAGATGCCGGATTTATCTCTTACTTTTGGGCTGTTATCCTGGGCGGTTGTACGTTCGGATCATTGATTGTTGCTTTACCTATTTCCTATTCATTATATAAAAAGGGTGCCAGGTTAACAGTAATATTCACATATCTGGGTGCTGCCGCTATCTGCAGGATACCAATGACAATTTTTGAGGCATCATATCTGGGAGTTAAATTTACTATCATAAGATATTTGGTTTCTATTCCCCTTGTTATTTTAACTTCAATAATACTCGGCTCATATTTAGAAAAGAAAAACTTTAAAGTTATGAAAGGAAAATAGTGTTGTAATATTTGAATAAGTATTTGCACATAATTTAAAAGGAAGGGAGGTGTAAACATGTGTGGACCGGCTTATGCATGATACATGCGGATGCCATTGCCACAGTGGATTTGGTATAGGTGTATTTAGCAAAAAGAAGAAGATTGAAATGCTCGAAAAATATCTTGATTGCTTAGATGAAAAGAAAAAAGATATTCAAGAAGCGATCAAAGAAATTAAAGAACAAGGATAAAAGTGAGAGAGCTGTCCTGAAAATAGTGCGGAGAGCTCTTTTTTTCTAAGTCTGCTCTTCATTATATCTTTATTATAATGTTAAATAGAAATATACATGTTGTTTCATTCAATTGGTTGAAGAAAGGGATATTTATTATGCTATCAAGATATTGCAAAAGTAGAGCATATTTTAAAATTACCTGCATAGGCCTGCTTTTCCTTTTTATGGTTCTTGGTGCCTGCGACAGCGGATCTGAAATTATTATCATAGAAGAAAAAACTCCCGACTACTCTGTTTCGGCCATTGCGTTGAATCCGGATCTGGCCTCAACCAGGGACTACTGGCCCACTGAGGAGTGGAGGACCAAAAATCTGAAGGAAACAGGTATGGACACTGAGTTACTAGAACAGATGATGGAGTATGTAAAAGAAGACAAGGTGTATTCGTTGATTATTGTTAAAAATGGTTATATCGTGCTTGAGTATTATGACAGCGGTTTCGGGAAAAGCAGTATGTTTGATATATATTCCTGTACCAAGAGTATTAGTTCTTCTCTCATAGGCATGCTTATCGACCAGGGTAAAATTAAATCAGTGGAACAGCCGCTTACAGATTTTTTCCCTGAAATAAAAGAAATGAATGATCCGGAAAAGGAACGCATACTTCTCAAACATGTACTTACTATGACAACAGGCATTGAATGGCCCTTCACAGGGGGAAGAGAAGTTTATATGGATAATATAAGAGCAAGCCGTGATTGGAACCTTTACGTGCTTGAGAAATCTGTTGTAGCACCACCGGGAACTGTGTTTAACTACAACAGCGGCGGATCGCATCTTCTTTCATCGATTATTACCCTTACTACGGGAAAGTCCGCAGAAGAATACGCTCGTGAAAATTTGTTTGACAAAATCGGAATTCGGCAGGTGGTGTGGTCAAAAAGCAGGCAGGGTAACTCGACAGGGGGTTGGGGGCTGGCAATGAGGCCGTTGGATATGGCGCGCTTTGGTTTTCTCTATCTCAACAATGGTATTTGGGACTGTGAACAGCTTATTTCCAAAGAATGGATCCAAGCCTCCACAGCCGATCATACAGGCGGATTTTGGTTCCCTGTGAGTAAAGGATATTATGGATATCAATGGTGGATTGGTTCGGCTGACTCACAGAGTGCCAGATATTTCTCTGCCAATGGATCTTACGGTCAGCATATTTATATCGCACCCGCATTTGATCTTGTTGTTGTATTTACATGTAATCTTTATAGCAATGAAATTTTAAATCCTATAATCTATATGGATAATTATATAATCCCTGCCTGCCAGGAGGAACAAAAAGACAAAGACATAATAATAAAAAAAATCGATCCCTTTTACTACTGCACCGTGGAAAGGCGTAGAAGTGCAGATAAGATCCGGGATGCATTTGGAACCTTATACACAAAAAAGTATGAGCAGCAAATACCCACGGAATTTATCCCTTTTATTATTTATAAGAACGATCCATTTGGTACTCCGGAGCAGGAGTTGGAGTGGGAAGTAGGGCTGGCCTTGAATAAAAAAGTGGCTGTCAAAGAGCCGCTCACTGTAAAGAAATGGAATCATGTGCTACATGTAAGCACAACCATTCCCGGAAGCGCGGATATGCTGGGACAGGAGAAAGCTGTCGAAAAAATGCGCGATTGGATTGCACAACACAGCTATGAGGCAAACGGCCCACTTATGAAAAGATTATTTGCAAAGCCGGTAATCGATGATGCTCGCGGCCTGGAAAGAGTTGAGTTCCTTATACCTGTAGAAGAGGAAATGTAGTAATCACGACTGACAATATTTTTTTACTTTAACCTCTCCTCTTAAAAAATATCTTATTTACAATCGGAACGGATTTGGCATGTTCCGTAAACGATTCAATAATTTTTTTATATCTTATTGTTCGTTCCTCAATCAAAGTCATTTTATCTTTTGCATCCTTAAACCATACGCTTTCCAGGTATTTATGCACAACGATACTGAAATAGTAATACGCTTTGTGAAACAGTTTAACCAGGTTTTTGACCTTTGCTTTAACCTTTTCAAGTTCCTCCGTATCTTTTGGACCCGGGGTGTCCATGATCGTCTTAACTTTTATCTGCCATTGGGAAGGATGGATTTTCATAAAACATTTCATGCCTGTTTTATAAAACGCATAAGCGGGATCTTTGTGCTTTATTATTCCGCTTTTTTTAGGGATTGGGTGCTTCATTGTTTTTACGGAACGGACT
The DNA here is from genome assembly GCA_964514135.1 of uncultured Spirochaetaceae bacterium. Taxonomy (GTDB): domain Bacteria; phylum Spirochaetota; class Spirochaetia; order SZUA-6; family RPPD01; genus JAFGGG01. The sequence goes on from CAZEPL010000040.1 coordinate 19,327, forward strand.
GCATCGGCTTTATAGCTCTTCATGAGTCGTTCGCGGGCTTGGTTTATCTGAACGAACAACAAGTGTTTTTCAAAGGAAGCGTTTGTGACATCCGGATGAATTTCTTTGACGATTTTTCTGTACGCGCTTTTAATTGCTTGAATATCGGCGTTTTTTGGGATGTGCAGTATTTGATAATCAGTCAGCATAAGTGGCGGTTTAATCTATAAAGGAACTTAATCCTCTTCGCCCCCCCTAAATCCTCTCCGTGCTCGATCTGTCCTTCGGGTACCTTATGAAATCCGGTTCCATCCAACCTGATTTCATATTCTTCACCGGCGAAACTGTACTCCAAATAGCCGTCGCCCATAAAACGTATCACGGTCGGAGAAATAAACCGATATGCTGTGATTAAACCTATGTAATCATCTCCATACTCCCCTGGCGCCCAGAAAACTTGTATAATTGTGTTTTCTTTTAATTCATAATAAAAAAGTGTGGATTCAATATAATAAAGAATGCCCTTTGTCTCGGGCTGCCACACTATATTGCAATAAAATACGGAATCCATGCTGCCTAAACTCTTTAATGTTACCTTAATCAGAAGGCCGTATACTGTCAGGATAAAGATATGAGGTTCCTTTTTGTACATGGCTATAAACGCGGCAGCTTTTTTATTAGGTGCTTCGGAAATTTGGGGAGTAATCCATAAAGGTTCTATAGTCTCCTCAATCAGTTCAGTCACAAAAAACTTATGGGCCTTAGTTTGAATATACAAATTTTTATTTTTTAAAATTACTTTTCCTTCATCGAATAAATGCATATATTTCTTGAAATATTCTTCATTTCGTACCGGATCAAGGTCGGTATCTGTCTTTGGCTTTATCATGTAATTTTGTTTAAGTAAGGCGGCATAATGCAGGTGATAAATCAATTCCCCGGGATTATGGAGTGGTCCTGTTTTTTCCGATACACCGGCAGGCAGCTTCCCGATGTGGTATGTGGATTTCAGGCCGGTTTCTTCGGCACAGGTATCACAATACACGTCGCTTGATCCTGACACTCACAACAATATAACTTTTTTTATCGTAAAGCATGATAATCAACTTAAAGTGGCTATGCGGACTTATGGTGTTTTTAAAAACAAGGGATGCGTAACGTATGAGGTAATTGATACGGTAAATGAATCCAAAGGCTACTATAAATTTTCTGATTTTCAATCCGGTGATGAACGGGCGTATACGGAATTTACTTTTAAAAAAGATGGATTTTTAATGGAGGTTTATACAAATAAATTTAATAGGGTTAAGCCTTTACAGCTTCATTCAAGATGGGAGGCAAAATTAAGTGATCGTAGTTCTGCTCTTGATGCCATAGCACATTTTAATTATCCTCAACCGGTTATGGTAAAAGATTTTTCCGATGTTTTTAAAGATATGCATGAAAGCATATCTTTAACTTTGGAAAACGATCCCTATGATTCCTCATAACAACCTTATGTGGGTAAGGTTACTGTGAATATTTCTATTGATAAAAAATTGAAAATTGTAAACAATCATGAATTGTTTTTAGTATTAACTACCCAATCCCTTTTTAACGGATATAGTTATGTGGAGAAAAATTTAAAATATATCTACAAGTGTATATTTCTGCCTGTGAACACAAAAACCTTCACTTTTAATAATATTCATCCGGGGACTTACTATTTATATTCCTATAATGATATTAACGCTGAGAGAAGGCATTTAAGCGGAGATTATTATAGTTCAAACATAAGGAATAACGCCTTTACACTTGGTTTTAACAGCCATATAACAGTTGATACTGTAATAGATTCTGGTTTTGCCTTAATATCTATCTACTGAGCTTCTTGCAAAAATAATATTTTTGCAAGAAGCTCTTAAAATGGAAATTGCTAACTTATTATGGTATAAAGAATAAGTATTTTACTAACTTAATATATTTTTAGTTTTGCAATTTCCTCTATTATTTATATTTAAGTTCAGATTTATATCATAGTCAAATTTATTTTATAGTACCTGCAGCCTTTGCAATAAATACAAATCTTTCCGGCGGCACAGGAAATAGATTAAAGAGAAGCAAATTGCTGATCAATGAGAATAAGCGTAGAGTATAATCTTTAAAAGAACGATTGAGTTCACCTGCATTTTGAGGCGCAGCGGAAAAATGTCAGGTGCAACGATGTGTTATGTGTTTTATCCTTTTTTCCTGGCATGAGTGATCAACGGCTTCTGTCCCTTATCTTTAAAGCTGACAACGATTTTCTCTGCTTTATCAAATGGAACAGTTATAAAAGAGAATTTGTCCATTACCAGTATATCTCTGATATCTTTGGATTTAATTGAGACTCTACTCATAATAAGCTCAACAAGTTTTTTGGCATTAAACCTGTCTTTCTTACCAAGTGCGACAAAAAGCCTTGCTTTACCCTGTCCGTCAAGTTGCTTTCCCTTTGCGGCGACCTCATTTATTTCACCATAGGCATCAGGATTGAGATCTTCTTCGAAACTATATTTTAGCAGAGCGGCTAATATTTCTGCCGGAGTATTATCCTCAAGCAATTTCTCAGCCCAGTTATGATATTTAGTATCAATCTCATCTTCGAGAATAGTCGTCAGATCATCGTATATCTTTTTCTTTTTGACTTTGATAATATCTTTGACTTTTGGTACGTGTGATTTCTTAATATCAGTCCTAGCGATCCGCTGTATAAACATCAGTTGCTTATATTCGCTAGGAGTAATAAAGGTAATAGCGGTGCCCTCATTCCCGGCTCGTCCTGTACGGCCTATTCGATGAACATATGCCTCCGGATCCCCCGGCAGTGAATAGTTTATAACGTGGGTAAGGTTATAAACATCAATTCCACGTGCCGCAACATCTGTTGCTATAAGAATATTAACCCGTTGTTTCTTAAATTTTTCAAGCGTTTTTTCTCTTTGTGCCTGTGATATATCTCCATGAATAGCTTCTGCATCATATCCTCTATCCGTTAAATGAGTTACAAGGGAATCGACATCGTTCTTTGTTCTGCAGAAAACCAACCCATAAAATTCTTCTTCAATATCAATGATCCTGCACAGCGCCTCAAATTTGTCAGAGGCTTTTACTTCAAAGTATATTTGCTCCGTTAGATTCGTTGTCAGTTGCTCTTTCTTAACCGTAAGAAACTCATACCCTTCCATGTATTTGTGGGCAAGGTTCTTTATCCTTCCCGGCATTGTTGCAGAAAAGAGCAGCGTCCTTTTTAAAGGATTTGTATGCTTCATCATTTCTTCAATATCTTCGATGAATCCCATATTAAGCATTTCATCACCCTCATCAAGTATCAGGTGCTCGATGCTGCCAAGTTTTAGTGTCTTTCTGTTAAGATGATCAATTACCCTCCCTGGAGTCCCAACTACAATATGCACACCCTTTTTGAGGCTGCGTAACTGCTGATCAATAGATTGACCACCATATATGGGTACTATTATGAGATTCCTATTCACTTTGAGTGAATTGATTTCTTCTGCTACCTGAATGGCCAACTCTCGTGTAGGAACCAGAATGAGCGCCTGAACTGTTTTGGAATCTGTGTCGACCATTTCTATCAGCGGTAAGCCAAATGCAGCTGTTTTGCCTGTACCTGTTTGGGCCTGAGCGATGATATTCGTATCATCTCTCAGCATGAGAGGGATAGTCATAGCCTGAATCGCGGTTGGCTCTTCAAAACCCTTTTTATTAATGGCGTCCAGCGTTTTTGCTGAAAGTCCAAGGTCATTAAATGTCTTTTTATTTTCCATATATTTCTCTTTTTCTAAGTATTATCCATTTGCTTAGGTCGAATTTAACAAGTATACCATATTATCTGTAAAAAAAATACCAAGACCAAGGGTACAATTTTGTTAGCATTTTATTGTTTTTCTGCTATCTATACTGTGTCAAAGTAAGGTGTCAGCTGCATATCTCTTTGACTCGTCCTACATCCCCGCTCGTTAATCTTACCTTTATGCCATGGGGATGTGAAGGAGAATTTGTCAAGATATCTTTGACAACTCCTTCGGTTAATTTACCACTTTTTTGATCTTGTTTTAATACGATCCTGACTTTAAGGCCTTGCTTTATATTCAATCTTTTTTTTCCATCCATAATTATATTATATACTCCAAACTGCTATCATCCAAGAAATTCTTTATTGGCGCTGCATAATATACTCGGCTTAGTTGCTGCCTTTGGTTGATTACATATAACATGAGCAATATACTTAGGAATAATTCTTTATATTGCTTAAACAGTCAACTAGTTGCACTCGGCAATAGGCAAAGTGAGAACGGGAAACAGATAGCTGAGAAGAATTTATTTTCACTGCGCAGGAACATGAAAAATCATTTATTTTTATTCTAGAGTAAAAGAAGAAACTTAAAAGTGAAAGGACAATTCAAAAGCAAAGGGTAAAAAAGAGCCGCCTCTTATAAGATCTTCATTCAATAGCACTTGAGAATAAAAACAGATATTTATCATCTCAAGAATTGTAAAGTATAACCCTCCACCAGTTGTATAAATAATGCCCTGTTCATCAAAATCTATAAAATTATAATAACCTGCATCTACATAAAAAATGCAACCAGGTTGTATTATATTGTTTGCTATCTCGGGTAAATTTATTCTTAAGTCAAAATTTCCTGCTACCTTCAGGCGACTATCAAATCTTCCGGGTTCCAAGCCACGCACAGAATATCCTAATGCCGGTTTTGGTCTTCTTCCTCCTATTGTACGAAGAGCATTTATTGGAATATGATCTCCCGACAGGTAATCAGCAGTAAAAAGAAAACCGCAGTATGCGCTTAACACATTAGCAAAAGAATCCGGAGCAATGTCAAAAATGGGTATAAATGCACAAAAGGTTAAATTATATCTTATAAAATCGGATAATCCAAAAATAGTATTTGCTAAAAATTCAGGTGCTAGTTCCACTGAAGCTTCGAATTCCATTCCGGACCGCATATTATGAAGATAATTTCTATCAAGCTCATTCCAAATAACACCTAACAGCAGAGAATTTTGGAATATACCTTCTTTATCCGGGTAATCACACGAAAAAATCAATTGTGGTGAGGTGGGATTTTGATCTTGAATATAAGCATCATACCTCAGTTTATAAAAAACAAAAACATCAAATAGATTTGCATTCAGACATTCGTTCCACAGCAGCCCTTGCTCCAATCCTAATTGGAGCTGGAAATTTTGCCGCGTATAATAGGGGCTGATTTCTGGATCAAAACCTGGAAGTGAACCATTATAAGGGCTTCCATCAGGTTTTCGAAAAAAACCAATCCTTTCGTACCCGGCACCAAGTTCGATCCAAAAAACTGTATTGATATCCCCGTGAAATAGGGAGAATGGGAATGCCAAATGCAAATCTAAACCCCATATTCTTGGCGTTGGTATTATGATGATGTCTGATGTTGAATCATTTTCAAGTGAATATGATGACAAAGGTACGAACAATAGTAAAATCAGAATCATGACTGTTGTTTTTCTTTTCATATAATTTTCATCCTTAAAAGATATGATTGTTATTTTATAAGACATTCTTTTTTTATAATGAAAGTAATAATTTTATCTCTTTGTACTTTAAGTTCTAATATGTCCTCATTAAGATAAAATCTATTTAAAACAAGATTGCAGTATTGACTAAGATCGATTGTATCGGTTCTCTGCTTGTTTATCTCTATAATCCTGTCCCCAACCTGTAATCCCGCTTTTTGGGCGGCTGAATCATCATAAATTAATCCGATTATGAGTGAGGAATCCTTTTCAACATAGATAAAAGTTAAGCCGTGTCCGCTAAAAGATGTACTTGATTTCTTGTCAGAATACGGAGTTAAGAAAAGTTGGTTTTTATTCCAATCTATACTTAATATATAATCTTCAAAAAAGCCATTGCCAATATTTGCTATAGTATAATCATCTTGAAATGATATAAAAGTATAAGGCAGGGCGAGTTCCCCAAGTAGTATGTTGGGCGTTTTTATGCATATTATATTACCGCTAACTTGACCGAGAGCGTCCGTACGTATATAGCCGTTGCCTTTAATGAAATTGAGATTCTCATATATATTTTTAAAATTTGAGCACTCATTAATATTAATCCCCATATCCATTCCGCTTGAACTTGAAAATCCCAAATCGATTATGAATTCTCTGTGAAGAGAAGGAGAGAATTCTACTTTTACAACAGGGTAATATCCGTTTTTTAAAATGAAAAGCACCTTTTTGGTATTTTCGCTTTTTGGGATTATTGAGGGTGAATCACTTAATGTTAATCGCAGGTTTTTATAATCGATCTTACAGTAAGGTATAAGATGTAGACAGCGGTTGCCTATAATTCCATCTACTCCTATGCACTTGAAAATTGGTGAAGTGTTTAAATCCATTACTGCCGCAGGAATTTCATTAAAAACTATAGTGCCCAGATGCAATGTATCCAATTCTGTATAATTCACTACTTCTTTTTGTCGCCCACTTGAAATATGCCCTTTTGCCAATACTTCTAAATTATTATCCTGGAAGATCTGTTTTGAGATAATACAAGAACCTGCTCCGGAATCTAAGATAAAGCGGTAATTTTTACTTCCTTCATTTATCCTCGCCTTTACGATTATAATTCCCATAGAATAGTCAAAAGGGATTATTTCAGTGAATTGAGAGTTAATAATTCTTCCGCTTTTTAACAAGGATAAAATGTCGCTTGAAATACAGGAAATAATTGATAAACAAATTAGAATTGTACATAAATATTTTTTCATGAATAGTTTCATATCAATAACTCCTTTTTATATAAAATTAATACAATAATGTACTGACAGTAGCTGTATTGATTAAATAGCAGAATTATGATAATAAATAAATAAGTTCATGTAATTTATCTTTTTGTATGATTTTTAATAAATAGTATCATCTTTTTGTATGATTTTTAGAATCTATGAACCATGTAATGACTTTTGCATATGCGGTATCGACCTGTCTTGGTTTTGGAATAATTATTGGATTATTTGTCTATTATCTTAATCACAAAGACAGGATAATATTCGCTTATATTCTCTTTCTATTGTCGATTACACTTACGGATTTACTCCATTTTTTATCATCTTACTTCGAGTTATTTGTAGCTAATACGATAGTGGTTGTCTATACACCGTTACAGCGCATGGTGCCGGATTTAAACTGGTTTCGATTTATTAAAATGATTGCAGGCAGTTCTTTTATCGCAACGCTACCATTTTTTATTAACCGCTTTTTAAATCCTGAAAAAAAACTAAAATTTGTTAATATCACCTTTCTTGCATTATATATTGTGTTGGTTGTTTTCGATTTTCATCTTTATTTCACGGATTTGATAATTATCAAGTCGCTTGTATTTATACGAAACACATTATGGTCTTCTGCCATTACCGCAGCCATTCTTTATACGTTTATCTTGTTTATTCTATTGAATAAAAACATACAAATTAAAGAAATAAAATACTTTTTTATAATTGTTTTGATTGTCGCAAGCATAGTAATCCCTATTTTTATCTTCAATAATGTTTTAAATTTATCAATTTTCTCGGGGATAATTCCTTCATCTTTTGATATCCGACCTTTGTTTTTTATTATATGGCATTTTTTCAATATTATTTATTTTGCTAAATATTTATTCAGGCTTTCACAGCAACAGCAGTTCGGTCTACCGAATGACAGCGATTTGGATCGTTATGTATTTACAAAGCGTGAGAAGCAGGTGTTATTATTACTATTGCATGGTGAAAGTTATAACTCGATTTGTGAAAAACTCTTTATATCACTTCCCACTGTAAAAAGCCATGTATACAGCATTTATAAAAAGACGAACATGAAAAACAGGATAAGTCTTTTGCACTTTTTTCAAAGTGACAATTATAAAAACTAGGAATATTTTGAAATATAGGCTTCAATGTTTGTATTTTTTACTTTTTTTTTCTGTTGTTATTTCAAGTATAGTAAAAAAAATGACAATAAAAAATATTTTCATTCGCATAAAATAAAGATATCTGGACACGAAAAGCATCTTAACGATCGGGTTCAGGCGCATTGCGAAGCGTAGCGGAACAACATCGCCTGCAACCCATTGTTAGCCCATTCCCTGTTCCGGTTCCACTTCCAAAAACCAGTAGCCCTCATGGTGGAATTGTCCTTTGGTCTTAAGCGAAAGGGCCGAAGAAAATATAGGGCCCGCCGTGACGATGGTGTGGTATTCCCCCAATTCGCCTGAAGAATCTACTCCGGCCTTCTCCAGTTCAGCTATAGTCTCCCTGTCTATGGTCTTTCCCAGGAATTCTTTGTCTAACTTATCGTCCTTCAGCACAACAATAATGGCTTTGAAGCCGAGAGTAATAAACTCGTCGAGTAATTTCCGGCGATCTTGTTTCCAAAGTGGATGAACCGGGGCAATATTGTTGATGGCACACACCCGGTTTACCCAATCTCGATGCGAGTCAACGTCGATATCGCCAAACACTCCGCTTGCTATCCCGTTTTCTCTGAACTCGCGAAGGGCAGAGATAAACACGGACTCATATTCATTCCATGATGCCGAGCGAAATACAAGCGGGATGTCCAAACTCCGGGCCTGGTTCTGGATAAGGGCCGGAGGAAGCCAATGAGACCGGGATTTCATGCCGTCTTCTGCCATCATTGTCAGCAGGCATTGGGGTTTTTCTCCATGTTGTAATGCACGATAGAGTGCAAGACACGAATCTTTACCTCCGCTCCATGAGCAGAAAAAAGGCCGGTTGCGAAGAGGCTGTATCATCTTTCTGTTTTCATCCTCACCTGTTCGGGTAACGTCTTTTTGAGCAGCTTGCCGTTAAAGTGGCACGGATTTTGCCAAGGAGCGAAGCGACGGTAAGATCTTATGCCTTAGGTAAGTCTGCTGTAATTGGGTGTTTAATACTATAATTTTTTTAAACACAACATATTTATTATAAGCTTTTGGCTTTAAAAAGATAAGGATTCTTTCGTTTAATAATATCTAATAACGGTGTGAGCATATATGCGTTTTTATACGCTGCCAAACCCTTTATGCTATTTTTATTGAGTTAAAATCCCATGCACCATTACCTGCCGAAGCCATGTAATTGACTGCGAAGGCAGATTATTTTTTATTGTAGTGTGCAAAATATTCATCTATTTCAGTTCTTAACTCTATTCCTATTCTTTCAAAAATATCTAATAAAGTAGAATATGCCCCTTTACCACCAAGAAAATCCCAAAATTCATTTGCAACTTTCAATTCATTTTCAAGGTCTATCATACCCCTCATTGTCCATCGATTATACTGTTGTGGTTCATATGGATTATATGGAATTGCAATTATTGTTTGAACATTTGCAATGGGATTCACTGCAAGTGTTGCGGCTACCCATTCTAATAATGTCCGTTTAAATTCTTTAAAACCTCCCGCATTAGGTTTTGCGGTCTTAATATCTATTAAAAAAATCGTCCCATCATCTTTAATAAGTTTAACATCAACTTTTGTAGGTTTAACAGTTTGCATTTCTCCTTTCTGACAAACTTTTCTAATTGCAATAATTTCATCGTTTTTATTAGGTGATGATTTTGCAGTTGCAAGATTGTCTATAATGGATTGAATAACTTTATGAGCTTCTGATGATATTTGCGTCCCTGCTGTTTGTTGTGATTCTGCACTTGCAAACCTTGAAGAAGATAAAGCTAAGGCAACAGGCTCAAAAATACTTGTCCCAAAATTTGTGTTTAATGAATGAATAAATGAAAATAATGCCATTCTGTCTTTGCCTAATAATCTTGTATGAAATGGCATGACAGCAGGTTCTGGGTTATAATTTTGGTTTATTAATTTTTAATATAAAACCAAGAGTTGTCGCTTATTTCCCAGAATTAAATTTTACTAGTTTCTCCCAATTTATTATACCATTATCACAAAATTCTTTTGAAAACTCAAAAGTTAAATTATTTATTACTTGAGAATAGGCAGAAATAAAATCTTCATTTTTTTGTTTTGCTTTATAACCAATTGGCTTAATTATATCAATATATAATCGCTCATTTCCAGAAATAAGTTCCCAAAATCTTTGGCCACAAAGTTTTAAATATCCTTTTTTATCAGGTTTCTTATCTTTACCGAAACAACAACCATTAACAGAAATTATTTCTTTCATTGTTTGCTTTTCAAGTAATTTAATTGCATTATTGAAATTAATTTTTAATTGCTTTATCTGACTACTATTACCCCAGTTCCACCCTGCTTTTATTTCCACAATATAAATAATGTTATCTTTCTCAAATTCTAAATCAATTCCGGTTAATTCAGATTTTTTTGCTCCATATACTTTATTACAAACAAAAATTGCTAAACCTTCAATAAAATTACCAAAAAATGCTTCTTCTTGTGATTGTAAATATGCATCTAAGAAACTTTTGATTAAATCTTGAGCCGTGAGTATATTTTTTGCCTTAAACAAATATGGATTCTTTTGTTTAAGAATTTTATTTAAATCAATTTTATTACGAACATATTCAAGCCTACGTTGATGAAATATTGAAATATGAACTTCAACATATTTGTTTATTTTATTTAAATTTATTTTTTTCATTTTGTACCCTAATAATGTTAAAATAAAACATATTCTTTTTCTTGTATTTCCTTTTTTATCATTTCTATGTATTCCGGTATAATATCAATTCCAATAGAATTTCTTTTCATTCTTTTAGCGACACACAAAGTGGTGCCTGAACCAACAAATGGGTCTAAAATAGTATCAAACTCGTTGGTAAATAATTTAATAAACCATTCAGGTAATTCTTCCGGAAATGCTGCACTATGATTTTTATTGTTACAAACAGTTGCGAAATTAAGTACATTATTAGGATAAACCATTTCTCTACCAAGCCAATTTGATATGTTTTTTCCAAAACCACTTCCATTTTTGGAAGTATCCCTTATTTTATCTGTTTCGCTTAATTTTTTTAATCTTCCATTTGCCCAATTACCAACTGGAACCATTACTTCTTCTTGATACATATTAAATTTTTTCGATTTATTGAATTGAATACATCTTTCCCAAGCATCACGAAAACGATTAGGCCATTTACCAGGATATGAATTTTTTTTATACCAAACATATTCCTCTGTCCACAACCAACCCTGTTTACGGAGTGCTAAAATTAATTCAATAACATAAGTATGCCGTTCGCCATTTTCTGCTTTTTCTTTTATATTTAAAATAAATGTACCTGACGGTTTTAATACTCTTAATAACTCTATTGAAATAGGTAAAAACCAATTTACATATTCTTCAGGTTTAACTCCACCATAAGTATTCTTTCTCCTATCTGCATAGGGCGGTGATGTTATAATTAAATCAATTGTTTCAGTATCAATATTTTTTAAAATATCTTTACAATCACCTAAAAATATTTTAGTATCAATCTTCTTCATAAATTTCTACAGCCTCATAAGCTTCATTAATTTTACAATCAATATTTTCTATTATGAAATTGTTATTATTTTTATCATAATTTGTAGATATATCTGTAATATCACCTGTAAAAAATGCGGAATATTCTTTTGCTTTTATTTTATCTTCAGCTTTTATTCTTATAATATAAGACTTTGTTATAACCACATCATATGTTTTCATTATGCCACCTTTTTATAGTTGATTTCCGAATAAGCATTTTTATCTTTTTCAGTACGATTTAAAACAGGTCTCTTATATTGATTCACAATTTGCATTCCTGTATTTCCAACAATAATGGGGTACATATTGTACTTATCATTTGCAACAAGAAAAATATCATAGTCTTTAACCAAATACTGCTTTGAATTATTTAATACTTCTGTTATTCCTTTAACATATCTATCTCTTGCTTCTCTGCCTTGGCCTTTAAACAAAGGGCCTATTTCAAGATTATCTTGCCGTTTAAAACCGAACAAATCATATGCATAAGCATGTTGCTCGTGGTAATCTATTAGTCCTACATAGGGAGGCGATGAAAATATGCCTTTAATTTTATTTTTCTTAGCAATTTCTGAAAATAGAGGATTAATTTTATCTAATTCATTAAATATATCAATATTTCGACTATCTCCGGTCAAACAATATTGATATGAATTTGTTCTTAATTTATCAAATTGAATTAATCTATTAATTGTATCTTTTGAATAAGTTTCCCACCATTTTAAAATAGAAAAGAGCGGTTTGCACATTTTCCCATGTTTTGAACAATAATAAGTTTTTGTTATCGGCTTATAAATTGTCGCAAGGTCGGCATGTGTTGTAGCACGACAACTTCTAATTGTCCTGCTTAAAATGATGCTCACTATTTTTTTTGTTTCTTTATCTTCAATTTTTTGAATTTCATTAAATACAAAATTAATATCGTCTCGCACATGTTGTGAGTACCATTTATCGAGAAATGTATTTCCTGTATCTTGTAATAACTTAATGTTATATTGCGAAACCAATTTATAATAAAATGGCAAGAATTCTCTTTCTTTTTCTAAACCATACTTATCCTCATTAATTTCACCTTTTCTTAATCGATATTTATAGTCCGGAACTGGAAAATATTTTGAATTAAAATCATAAAGAGCCTTAAGCAGTTGGTCTTCAAATTCTAAAGTATGAGAATTTGCTAAAAAAGATTTTAATGCAATTGTTATACGATTTAACTCATTTTTTACTAGGGGAATATCATATTTTGCACCTTTACAATTAGCTATCATTGTATTAAATTCGGATATATCAATTCCGATTGCATGTATTCCAAGTTCAGAAGCTTGTACCATTGTTGTTCCGCTGCCAGAAAAAGGATCAAGAACAATATCTCCAGGTTTAAAGAATGTTTGTTTCTTAAAATCGTCTATATGTCTATCCAGAAAATACTCTACTAATTGAGGAATAAATTTACCTTTATACGGATGCAGTCTATGAACATGTTTTGTAGTTTCAGCTTCTTTGTATTGATCAAAGGACAATGCCCAGTTTAAATCATTTCCTAGTTGCTCACGCCAAGAAGTGTCCCTTTTTCCGTTATATGAATTATAATACTTTTGAAGTTCAGTTTTTGAAATTAAGGTGTTTCCATTAGCACCATATTTTCGAATTCGACCATATTGAACTAAATAACTAATATTTGAAGGCGTAACATTTTTCCCTAATAATTGGCTAGACCAAATGCTTGCTTCTTTTATGTTCATTAGTTCTTCTTGCTTTTTTGTCATTTAATACCTCAACATTTTGCCAGCCAAGGACGGCTGGCGTTCTTGGGGCATAGGATTTTTATATAATACATTTATTTTAATATTTTTCAAATATCTTTGGCAC
>CAZEPL010000041.1:0-11727 GCA_964514135.1 uncultured Spirochaetaceae bacterium
ATGATTGGAACAATATTATTACGCTGCAAGCCACGTATAGTTTTCCTCAGTTTCCCCTTACCCTTACTGTTTTATACAGTTTTTGTTATACCACATGGGTGGCTAATGCAAGCGGTGTCACTCCACCTATGGATAGCATCAAAAACATAATCGCCTTAAAAGTAAAAGTATTTTGAGTAAGGCGTTGAAAATCAACTTATACTATAAGAATAAAGGCCAATTGCTTAATTAGCAGAATGGAATAAGTAAAAAACACATAATAATTTAGCTTAGCTAATCCAGTGACTCAAGTCTCTATCTAGGATTTGAGCTAGTTTTTGTATATCATCCTTGAACTCTTCTGAAAGGTCACTTCTGAGTTCGGGCGATAAGGGCTTACGTTCAACTTGCTTTGTATTCAACCTATACAGATATTTGATGATACCTGGTCCATGGATACCAAGTAATCTATTGATACGCATCTTTGCATATGAAACTAGAGCAAGCGGTTTTTCTAGGATCATGCGCAATCTCTCGAACCTTATAATCTTATTTGCATTTACACGCGGAAAGTCCTCTCTGCCGTCTGACGGTACTTCTAAGAAGGACAGCACCTCTTCGTATACTTGCTTGGTGTTGCTACTAAAATCATCGTATAATATTAGTTTTACCTGTTCCCGTGGGAAAACACTCAGCAATCTCTCCACCTGTTCACCAAGCCTTGCGATCTCCGCATATTGTAGGAGTTGTGGTTCTTTGCAAGTCGATGGGATATGGAGACCCTGACGCCTTAAGTGCTGTAGTTGAAAGGCCTTCTTAAAATCTTTTTCATTTTCGTTAGCAGTGTACAGGTACTGAGAATGAAGTGAATATACAATATCAACAGGATTCCTCAGCATGACTATGATCTTAGCACATTGGTTAAACCTGCGTATTCTCATCTGAGCTACACTTGAAGATAAATAAAGGACCGAGGCCTCACCAACAGCCAGATGCTCTTTTGAGGCTGCTTTGAAAAACTCAAGATAATAATTCAAGAATCTAACCATACGTAATCTCGGGAAATCCTCAAGGAAGAAGTGTATCTCCTTTGGAGCCATGTAGATCCTTGGATGACTACGGAGGTATTCATATAGGGCTGTGGTTCCACACTTGGGCGCTCCAACTATAAAGAAGTTAGGTGTCTTGATTTGTTAGTCTCCTTGTTCTTTCGTATTCCACAGACATGATATCACTGATGGATGTACCTCAAGCTTCCTCACTACAAGTATATATAGCCAGACATTCCATAGTATCATCGCAGTGGTTGTTGCTAAGGCTGCACCCATAATCCCAAGCGTAGAGATGCATATCGCGTTCAGGATGATGTTCATAAGAGCGCTGCAGCAAAATACCCGAGCAATATCATCCTGATGACCACTCATCTGCATTAGATACCCGACAGAGCCTGCTGCAGCGTTTACAAGCTGCCCAGCTAACATCACCCTCAATACCCATCGCCCACTCACGAATTCTGGCCCAAAGAAGCCAAGAATGGGATCGGCAAATACAGCCAGCAGCAGAGCAATTGCAAGCGACGGCCAAAAGATCCAGTGTGCAGTCGCAGAGACTATTCTTTGCAGCATGCGATTGTCTTTTCTGGCATAAAGCTCAGCGAATACCGGTGCTACAACTGTATTTACAGCCATTATAATAAAAACTACCAGTCCCGATGTCTTAATAGCAGCATTGTATATGCCTATTTTACTTGAATCCAGCAGTACACCTATCATTATTATATCTGTTTGATTAAGAACTATGCTGGTGCCAGCAACAAGAAGCATTGGAAGTGAAACCCGCAGCCACATGTGAATGCGGTAATATGGATGAGTGCGCTTTGCTTCTGGGGGCAAATCCTGATTAACCTTCCAGGCAAGAACTCCATATATGGCCATTAGTACAAACATCAGAAGTACTAGAACCTCAATAGCTCCTGGAGCTCCCATTTGTTGAAGAAACAGAAAGGTGCCAGTAAGAATCAAAAGATGCCTTATAAGCAGCGGAATATGTGCGAGAACGACCCGACCTCGTGCCTTGCATATCTCGGACTGAAGCTGGACAAGGGCCACTAGAGGCACTATCCATACACCAACCACCAGCGGGATTGTATACTGAGACCTTTCAAGTACCAGTATAACTACCGTGCCTGCAATTGAGAGCATCAGACCAGCTGCCAGTGTTAGGTAGCTACTTCCGAGTATCACTCCACGAAGCAACGCCCACTTTTCCTTGACCCTGTATTCAGGAACGAATCTCAGAACCGCGGTGGAAAGACCCAAACTGGCAAGGATCGCCAGGATAGCAATCCAAGCCATTGTGTAGGAGTAGATTCCATATTGCATTGCGCCCATCCACCTGGCAAAGAGTATGTGAACCACATAAGCCATCACCAAGCTTAAGACTCTCAAAATGAGAACAAGCCCTGTACGACGGGCTATTGAGGTAATAAGATCTGCTCGTCGAATTCTCTCAAACAATCGCCTTAGCATGTTAAACTCTCTTATATCACCGCACCTAAGCCTTGTCGGTTACACACAGGAAGCCTCAAGTGTTAGTAAGTATCATGTAGTTTGTGTTCATAAGCATTGTAAAATAATGATAGGCTATTATTATGAATGTATCAAGAATCAAATAATTTTAGTTAGAATTTTATTTGAGGCAGCAGGGAATATTTCAAAAAAGATGTAAATGGTAATTATATTTTAGCCTTGTGAAGTTTTATTAATACTCTGGGCAACAGAATCTTCTACTTTGGAAAACCTAGAATATTAAATCGATTTTCAGATTTATACATTCAAGTTTTCCAATAAAGTATTAACAATCCTTTCAGCAGATTTACCATCCCAAAGTTCTGGTATTTTACCGTTTTTATAAGTTCCATTCAGTATTTTATTTGACTCTTCTATAATACTATTCGTATTGTTTCCCACAAGTGTATTTGTACCAACTTCAGTTGTAACCGGCCTTTCAGTATTATACCTGAGTGTTAAACATGGTATTCCTAAAACTGTTGTTTCTTCCTGAATACCTCCGGAATCTGTTAAAAGAAATTTTGATTTCATAGTGAGACTTAGGAATTCAATATAGCCAACAGGATCAATTATTTTAAAATTTTTGTTCTTAAAATAATTACTTAATCCAAATGCTTGTATTTGCTTTTTTGTACGAGGATGAATAGGAAAAACTATTCTTATTGATTTTGATATCTCTGCAAATGCTTTCAATATTCTTTTAAAAGCATGTTGATGATCTACATTTGAGGGCCTATGAAGTGTTACCAAGGCATACTCACCAGATTTTAGAGAATACTTTTCGTTTGTATTTACCTTTGCAGCTTTTCCTTTTAGATATAGTAATGTATCAATCATCACATTGCCTACAAAATATATTTTATCTTTGTTTATTCCTTCATTAATAAGATTTTTTTCTGCATCTCTGCATGTGGTAAACAAATAGTGCGATAGTGCGTCAGTTACAATTCTATTTATTTCTTCCGGCATTTCTCTATCCCATGATCTCAAACCCGCCTCCACATGAGCAACAGGAATATGAAGCTTTGCACCTACAATACTTGCAGCTAAGGTTGAATTTACATCACCAACTAGCAAAAATAGATCATAGTTATCTCTAATAATAATTTTTTCTAGTTCGATCATTATTTTTGCAGTTTGTTCTGCATGAGTGCCACTACCAATGCCAAGACAAATATCAGGATATGGTATTTCAAGATCTTTAAAAAACACTTCAGACATCTCTTTGTCATAATGCTGTCCTGTGTGTATTAAAACAGGATATATCTTGTCATTTTTTAACATGACTCTCATAATAGGGGCTATTTTAATAAAATTCGGCCTGGCACCGACAATATTAGCAATCTTTATTTTTTTCACCGTTTTATTACCTTGATCCCTTTTGTCTTATTAAGTGTTTTATCTTAGTTCAAGTTATATTCTTTTTGTTATAATAAGTTAGCAATTTCCTTTTAAGGAGCTTCTTTTTAAAAATGCCATTTTTTAAAAGAAGCTCTTATAATAGTATATATAAAAAATATTTTATTGTACAAAGTAAATATAACAAAATTAATAATAATCGTAATTTAAAGTGTTCGTAACTACATAATAAATTACAAATGTAGAAAACTAAAACAAGAATTGCAGTGCACCCCCGAATATATTATACTGCAATCAGAAATAATACTTTATATTTACGCATGTAGAATTTCTGGCATCACATTGCGGTAAACGGCAATTTATCATTGGCATAATTCCCTAAAAAAATAACAAGAATTACGCCAATGATAGTGTATAGTTGCATTAAGAGATTGCAGGCAACAGGCAAAGCTCGCCGGAGGATATGGGAATGGAAAAGCTCTTTAATGGATTTTATAATAATAAAAATGTATTAATAACAGGACATACAGGCTTTAAGGGCTCTTGGTTAAGCCTCATATTAAAACTACTACACGCCAACATTATTGGATACTCCTTAAAACCTTTAACAGAAAAAGATAATTTTGTGTTATCAGGCTTAGACAATAAAATAACGAGTATAATTGCCGATGTCAGAGACTACCATAAGCTTTTAAAGGTATTTAATATATATAAGCCTGAGATTGTGTTTCATCTGGCTGCTCAGCCTATTGTAAGACTTTCCTATGCAAAACCAAAAGAGACTTTTGATATAAATATAGGAGGCACAGTTAATTTTTTAGAGTGTTCAAGAAAAATTGAGTCTGTAAAAGTTATTGTTATTATAACAAGCGATAAATGCTATAAAAATAAAGAAAGGAGAGTATATAGAGAAAGTGATGAAATGGGAGGTGATGACCCTTACAGTGCGAGTAAGGGCTGCGCCGAGTTAATAACAAACTCCTATTTAGAATCCTATGATTTAAAAAATAAAGCTAAAGCCTTATCCAGTGTAAGGGCAGGCAATGTAATAGGAGGGGGTGACTGGCAGAAAGACAGGCTGGTTCCTGATTGCATAAAGTCATTAGAAAAAGGTGAGGCACTATACTTAAGAAACTCTGAGTATATAAGACCCTGGCAGCATGTGCTGGAGCCCCTTTTAGGTTATCTTCTTTTGGGCTATAGGATGTTTTATGAACCAGAAAAATATGCTGGGGCCTGGAATTTTGGTCCTGCTTATAAAACATCAGTTGGTGTTAAAGAATTAGCCACTATGATAATGAAAGAATGGGGAGAAGGGGAAATTATAGAGAGTAAAAAGCCTCCCCAACCCTATGAGGCTCCCTTTCTCTGTCTTGACTGTACAAAGGTGGAATCTTTATTAAAATGGCAGCCTCTTTTGACTTTAAAACAAGCTGTAAGATTAACAGTAGAATGGTATAAAAAATACAAAACACATGATGTATTTGAACTATGTAATACGCAAATAAAATTTTATTCAGATAGATTTCAAAGTATAATTAAGATGTGAACTTTAGAATCAAGGGAACGAATAACTATTAACCACTTGACGGTTTTTATTATTCCAATTTATACCAACAAACCGTACGCCTGAGTCCATCACTGAGCATTACTTTAGGGGACCAATTTGTTATGCTTTTTATTCTTGAAATATCCGCTTGTAAATGCATAATCTGATCTTCTCTATATGGCACTTCACCTATACCCAAAGGAGCATTTGAATTAATCAAATCACGAATTGATTCAACAATACTTTTAATTGTATGTGTTTTTCCTGAACCTAGATTAAACACCCCTTCTGCTTCAGGTGTTTTAGCTATTGTATAAATAGCCTCAGCCACATCTTCAACATATATATAATCCCAGCGCTGCTCCCCTTTAGTTAATGATGGCTTTTCATTACGTAGTAAAGATAAAATTAAATAAGGAATCATCCAGCTTGAATCAGCCTTTGGTCCATAGGATGAAAATAACCTAATCCAAGCAAACCGGATATTAAAATGAGAACAAAGAGAGCGTGTTAATAGTCCACAACATAATTTGCTAACACCGTACAAAGTTGTTGGATTAGTAGGCATATTCTCGTTTATAATTTTTTGTAAAGGTCCGTATTCAGCTTGAGATCCAAGTCCTATAAAAGTTTTACAACCAGCCTTTTTCCCAATTTTTACTAATTTGATACTTCCATAAATATTTTTATCAATCTGGTTTATATCATTCCTATATTTATTAGTTACACCGGTCCATGCCAAATGAAATATTGTGTCAGGAGCAAAATTAATAATTAAACCTTCTGCGTCATTAATTTTTCCCATGTCACTTTCAATAATAGTAATATTATTTAGAAAATCCTTTATACGCCATGTATCACTTTTTTTACGCTTAACTATACCTACATCTATTTTATTTTTTAATAAATATTCGATTAGATATGATCCTATAAAACCTGTAGCACCGGTTACTAAGGCACGCATCAAACAACCTCCAAAAGAGATACATCATGACTTTTAAAATAATGGATAGCCTTTTAGTTGTGCTTTAATTTCATTCAAATAAGCAAAAGAAATAATTTTAAAGCCAGATCTTTTCAACAAACGCTGCATAGCTAACTGCAATCCATTTAAGAAATTATAGTTAAACTTAAAATATCTTTCAATGCTATAATTTTAAATTGCAATTGTGTAATTAAATAGTTTATAATCAAATTATGTTTAGTATAAATCAAAGGAGAAAATATTATGTATTTTCCTCATATTAAAGACAAACATACCGATGAAGAAAAAAAGCTTTTTAATGATTATGGGGATTTCTTTAATAAATCACCGCTACCTATAATAAATAAGCTTTGTAACTTCTCAAAATATATTAGGAGACAGGATATAGCCAGATTCCTTGCCAAGCTTGAGTTATTTAAATTACAACTAGATATTCCAGGTGTGATTATTGAATGCGGTACATATATGGGAGGCGGCTTAATGACATTTGCCCAGTTAAGTGCCATTTTTGAGCCATACAACCATACAAGAAAAATTATTGGTTTTGATACATTTAAAGGATTTCCTGATTTACACTCAAAAGATATGACTAAAAAACAAGAATTTAAAAAAGGATCACTTAGGACCTTTGATGGTATTGAAAATGAGATACAGGAAGCAATTTCTTTCTTTGACAGAAACAGGCCCCTTTCTCATATAAAAAAAGTGGAATTAGCAAAAGGCGATGCCTGTAAAACAATCCCCATATATCTAAAAGAAAACCCACATATTGTAATAAGTATGCTGTATCTTGATTTTGATTTATATGAGCCAACAAAGATAGCATTAGAGAATTTTCTTGATCGAATTCCTAAAGGAGGGATAATTGCTTTTGATGAACTCAACACAGAAAATTTTCCAGGGGAAACTATTGCCTTATTAAAAGTAGTTGGTATTAAAAACCTTAAAATTAAAAAGACAATTTTTGATCCTTATATATCTTATGCACAAATAGAATAAATATGAATAGCATACAAAAAATTGTTAAAAATTTTTTCCACTCATAAGTGCGGTAGAAATTAACCTATATTTGTGGATTTGCGAAGAGATAAGAGCGCTAATACATTAATTATTAAAAATGTTTGAAGGTTTAAGTATATTTGGTAGATATAGAAGGAGAGAAACAAGATAATGGATTCAAATCTAAAAGTTGCTATTCTTTGCGGTGGAAAAGGAACAAGACTTAAGGAAGAAACAGGAGTTTATCCTAAGCCTTTGGTTGAAATTGGGGGTAGACCGATTCTCTGGCATATAATGAAGATTTATGCTCATTATGGGTTTAATGAGTTTGTATTGTGTCTAGGATTTAAAGGAAAGATGATAAAAGAATATTTTCTCAGTTACGAAATGATGGTTGATGATTTAACTTTAAAATTAGGAAGTAAAAATATTGAAATTCATAAACAATCTCAAGAGAAAGATTGGATAATTACTTTTGCAGAAACCGGGAAAGAAGCACAAACCGGTGCTCGCGTGAAGAGAATAGAAAAATACATTGAGGGTGATTTGTTTATGTTAACTTATGGGGATGCTGTAGTTGATATAAATATTAATAAGCTTTTAGAATTTCACAAATCACATGGGAAAATAGGTACAATTACAGGTGTCCATCCTTCCTCCCGCTTTGGAGAATTAATTATAAAAGGTTTACAAGTAGTGCAATTTACGGAAAAACCACAAATTAAAGAAGGTTTTATAAATGGCGGCTTTTTTGTATTTAATAAGAAGTTTTTTAATTATTTAAAAGAAGATGATAATTGTTATCTTGAACGGGAACCTTTGGAAAAATTAGCTCTGGATGGAGAATTAATGGTTTACATACATGAAGGTTTTTGGCAATGCATGGATACATATAGGGAGCTAAAAATACTAAATGATTTATGGAGAAGTTCAAGACCACCCTGGAAAGTTTGGAAATATTAAAATATCAAACGAGTTTTGGTAAAAATGGATAAGTATAAGAAAATAGCAACTGAAATACGTAAAAGGATTGTTAGAATGCATGCAAAATCCAGAAGTTCCCATATAGGTTCTGCACTTTCATCTGTGGACATTTTAACTGTTTTATATTTTGGTATTTTAAAAATAGATACAAAAAATCCCTGGGCAAAGAAAAGGGATAGGTTTATTTTAAGTAAAGGTCATGCTGCGAGTGCTTTATATGCAGTCCTCTCACTTAGAGGTTTCTTCTCAGAAGAAATTCTGGATGAATATTGCATTGATGGCGGAAGGTTGCCAGGACATTCCACTATGCATTGTGTTCCTGGAGTTGAAGTTTCCACTGGCTCTTTAGGACATGGTCTCTCAATAGGTGTGGGTATGGCTATTGCCGCAAAATATGATGCATTTGAATACAGAATTTTCGTTCTGCTTAGTGATGGGGAATGCGATGAAGGTTCAGTTTGGGAAGCATCCATGTTTGCTGCTCACCGCAAATTAGATAATTTAATTGTCATTATCGACTATAATAAACTTCAGGCCTTTGGACGAACAAAAGAAGTAGTAAACTTGGAAGCTCTTTCAGATAATTGGGCTGCTTTTGGGTGGGAGGTCAAAGAAATAGATGGACATAATTTTTCAAAAATTGAAGACACTCTTTGTAGAGTGCCTTTTAAAAAAAACAAACCAGGCCTTATAATTGCCCACACTATAAAGGGTAAAGGTGTCTCTTTTATGGAAAACAGGCTTGAATGGCATTACAAATCTCCAGATAAAGAGCAGCTAGAAATTGCTTTAAAAGAGTTAGACTCATTATGAGGACAGCATTTATAAACACTCTTATAGAGTTGGCCAGAAAAGACAGTGGAATTTTTTTACTTAGCGGCGATTTGGGATTTTCTGTTTTTGAAAAATTTCGAGAAGGGTTTCCAGATAGGTTTTTTAATATTGGGGTAGCAGAAGCAAATATGGTTGGTATAGCTTCTGGTTTGGCTCTCTCTGGCAAGATAGTTTTTATCTATTCAATTGTGCCTTTTATAACTATGCGCTGTTTTGAACAAATAAGAAACGATTTATGTTACCAAAATCTAAATGTTAAAATAATTGGCGTTGGTGGTGGTTTATGTTATGGTTCTGCAGGGATGACCCATCATTCTCTTGCCGATATTGCCATTATGAGAGCGCTCCCCAATATGACGGTGATTTGTCCCGGCGATCCCATAGAAGCAGAAATGGCAACCAAGCTGGGGATATATCGCCGGGGACCTCTATATATCAGATTGGGAAAAAGTCATGAGCCAGAGGTACATTCAAATTTAAAGTTTTTAGATTTTAAAATTGGCAAAGGAATTACTATAAAAAACGGTAGTGATATTACCATTATTGCTACGGGGAATATTTTATACAATACAAAATGCATTGCTGACAAATTGATAAATGAAGGCTTAAGTGTTCGATTGATCAGTATGCATACCATAAAACCACTTGATAAAGATATTATTCTTAAAAGCGCCCAGCAAACAAAAGCCATATTTACAGTAGAAGAACATAGTCTTATTGGAGGATTGGGAAGTGCAGTAGCAGAAGTTTTAGCGGAAACAGATGCTAAAAAAGTTTTATTTAGAAGATTTGCACTCCCTGACAGGTATCTTAAAGATGTGGGGAGCCAAGAATATTTAAGAGAAAAAAATGCATTATCAATTGAGCAAATAACAAATAGTATTTTAAAAGAATATAAGTCCATAAAGGAATAAATAATGAGAGCTTAAAGAAAAAAATTAGAAAAGAAATCTTTGATAAGCTTAAGAGAACGAGCGGCTTACAAAAAAGCCATTTATTCTCTTTAAGGCTTACCGCGATGAGTTATTTCGGTGATCCATAATTTCTTGAAGCAGAAAACAGAAGGGATTATACTTTAAAAAGTGCATACTTTAATTCCGAAGATATAATGTGAAGAAGAATAAAACCAGGCAGCCAATAAGGTTATCAAATAAAAATTCAGGGAGGCAGAAATTTAAAAAAACAGACAAACTTCACTGTCCAATTTGTAATGCGGACTGCTTAACTCTTTTAGTACGCAGAAGCGAATATACTTTGTATAAATGTAATAACTGCGGCTTGACATTCAAGCATATCGTAAATTTGAGTCAGGATATTGTTCAAGGCCTGCAAGATAGCGTTTACACTGAGTCCTATCTAAACAACCGGTTACAACAGAGAAAATGGATTAAGAAGATGAATACAGACAGGCTTGCTATTCTCCGTAAATGGATAAAAAACGTTAGAATACTTGAGGTGGGCTGTGGAAGCGGTTAATTTTTAGCTATGGCAAGAAATATGGGTTTTACTACAACCGGAATTGACACTTCACAAAAGCGTGCAGAGATGGCATTAAAAAAGGGAATAGATGTAAAACATGGTCGGATCGGGGATTTCAAGTTTCCAAAGGGTTACTGTGATGCCATATGTATGTTTCATTTACTGGAGCATCTGGAAGAGCCTAAGATGTTTTTTAAAACTGTAAGAGCTTTTTTAAAGCAGCATGGAATTTTATTTATAATTACACCAAATGTTGAACCTTTTACCAATAAGCTTTATGGCTTAAAGCATCCTAATTTTACTCAATCTGATCATCTATATTTTTATTCTAAAGATACGTTAAAGAATATTCTTAATAATCAAGGATTTGAAGTAATTACCATGTTTTCAAAGGAATATGCTCATCATTTTTTTACTTCTTTTATAGGTTATCTTAAAGCCTATTTAAAAAGTAATAAAGTGAATAGCAGCTCTCATTACATTGACAAATTATCAAGCGAGAAAAGAACAGGGCTCCAAGCCTGCAAATCGATTATTAGAGGGGTGATTTGGCAATCTCCGTATTTAATTGGCACTTTGTTATATCCCATTTCCTGGCCCTATAGAAACATTGTTGAAAAAACACTGAAGGGTCATGAGCTGATTGCAATTGCCAGGAAGGTTAGCAATGGATAATCCTTTAATCAGCATATGTATCTTAACTTATAATCGGGCGAATTTGTTAAAAGAATGTTTGGAAAGTATCTATCCTCAAGTTACTTCTGATATAGAAGTTGTTGTCTCTGAAAACGCTTCCCAAGATAATACTAAAGAAGTTGTGCAAAAATTCCAGTCTAAAATTAGTAACTTAAGATATTTTAGAAATAATGCCAATATTGGTCCTGAAAAAAATATGTTCAGGGTAATTAGAAAAGCCAAGGGAAAATACATTCTCTTTGTTGGAGACGACGATATTCTAATGGAAAATGCTTTAGGAGAAATAAAAAATG
>CAZEPL010000041.1:11827-32581 GCA_964514135.1 uncultured Spirochaetaceae bacterium
TTTGTTGGAGACGACGATATTCTAATGGAAAATGCTTTAGGAGAAATAAAAAATGCATTAAGTAAGAATAGCAGCAAGAATATAGGTGTTATTTTAAGTTCACGTAGAATTTTTGATAACTTAAGTAAAAGAGAACTACCACCCATAGAATATTTTAATAATGACAAAATTTTTTCCCCAGGCGGAGAATCTGTGATTGGATTATTCTTTTATGCTAACGAATTCTCAGGGATTGTCATAAAAAGGGATCTTATCGATATTCAAGGTGCCCAGCGGTACATAGGCACTTTCTATGCTCAGATGTTTTTTGTGGGTAAGGCCCTAAAAATATCTTCAGGAGTATATATAAAGAAACCATTAGTTATAATAAGAATAAATACTAAGAAATATTGGGATTACCCCCCCGATTTTATGGCTAAGCCTGTTATTAAGATGATATATGAACTTACAGAAGATGAACCAAAGTATATAAGAAGAGCACTTATAAAAAAACGGATTAAATTTTCTATATTTTCTTTAAGAATTGTAAAAAATAAATCGTTAAAATATTTTCTTAAACTTGTATTTATTTATTTTGAAATACCAGAGTACAGGCATTCGTTGTTATTTTGGTTATATGTTATAACTGTGGGTTTTATTGGTAATACAGCGATAAATTATATTAGGAAATTCTTGTATAGTTTACCGAATGGTAGAAAAATAGTTTCAAGGTTTTTGTTTGGTAGCTAATCAAAAATGGATAAAGTCGCCTTGATCCAATATGTCTGTCCTCATCATAGGGTGCTTTTTTTAGAAAGCTTGCTAATAAAGTTGATTTAACTCTATTTTATAGAAAATGTGAAAAAAAAGATTCATAACAAAATGCTAAAGAGATAAAAAATGACATTCATGTTAAGGAGAAAATAGTATGTTAATATAAATGACAATATCCAGGCTGCAAAGAATAAATAAAGGGGACATTTAAATCTAACTAAATCATAATAGTTTTTTAAGTTACTATATTGTTGTGAATTAATTAAAAAGATATGTTTGTTTTTGGGATTTTTTATGGATAATAATGAAAATATGATCGATTATTTTTCTGGCAAAAAATTATATGGCGATGATTTTAATTTAACTGAGATAAAAAATTGGTATAATGATGAAAAAGAAGCTTATGCAAATCTGTCAGATTTAAAAGATTATAAATATGTTTATCATAATCTAAATATTTATCATGGATTTAGATTCCTTTCCAATAAAGAATATAATAATGTCTTAGGATTTGGCAGTGCATTTGGAGATGAATTTAAACCTATTGCAGATAAAATAAAATCATTAACAATAATTGAATCATCCGATAAATTTATTCAAGATTCAATTTTTAATATACGTGTTAGTTACATTAAACCCAGTTTAAAAAATAGAATTCCTTTTTCAGATAATTCTTTTGATTTAATTACCTGCCTTGGTGTTTTACATCATATTCCTAATGTTAGTTATGTAATTAATGAATTTTTTAGATGTACTGCGCATAGAGGTTTTGTATTAATTCGGGAGCCTATCTTTTCTATGGGCGACTGGACTAAATCAAGAACCAAATTAACAAGGCATGAACGTGGAATCCCTCTTCACTTTTTTCGTAAGATAATTCTTAATGCTGGATTTACAATTTTAAAAGAAAGATTATGTTTTTTTCCTTTAATTCCAAAATTATATAATTTTTTAGGTAAAAATACATATAATAGTTCATTTGCGACATATGTAGATTACATTCTTTCAAACTTATTTAAATTTAATTTGGCATATCATGCTAAAAACTTTTTTAAGAAATTTAGACCGACATCTGTATTTTATGTTTTATTAAAAAATATTTTATACCCGCAAAAATAGTATTACTTAACTAATATTTATTACTATTAATTTTACCTCCCTTGAGAATTTATTATATTATAAGGGAAATGCTTTCATATACCATCATCATAGGGTACCTTTTTTAGAAAGCTTGCGAGAAACAAAGTTTTAAGTTACAATTATAAAGAATTATGATAAAGATTGCTGTTGTTCAACCCACTCTTTCTTATTTTAGGATTCCGGTTTTCACAAAAATGTCGGGACAGGAGGGTATTGAATTGACAGTCTTTTTTGGTGAAGGCAGAAAAAGTAGTGATGTTCAAAATCTACACCTGATAAAAGGGTTTAATTACAAAAAAGTATTCACATTAATTTTTCGGTTTTCTTGGGGACTAAAGAATTATTTTATTCCATTCCATCCAGCTATTCCTTATTATTTGATAAAAGATAAATATGATATAGTAATCGTTGCCGGTACGGTAAATGTTCTGAATAATATGTTTATTTTACCGGTTTGTAAACTCATGAAAATACCTTATATATGGTGGGATGCTGGTCGAAGATTAAGGACCCCTAAAAATATTTTTAGAAAAATAATCGATCCTATTGTAAATTATATGGCACGAAAGGCAAATGCTTGTATTGTCTATGGAAGTTTAGCTAAAAAATATTGGACATCAATCGGAGTCTCTCCTGAAAGAATATTCATAGCGAATAATACAATAGATATGTGTTCAGTAGATAATGATATTAAAAGATTCCGGGGACAAGTTGAGCTAACAAAAAAAAGATTAAAAGTAAAAGAGAAAAAAATTCTTCTTTGTGTAGGCAGTCTAGAAAAAAGAAAAAAAGTAGAGAACTTAATCCTCGCTTATGAAAAGCTGAAAATTAATTTTTCCAGACTAGCGTTATTAATAATTGGAAGTGGTTCAAATAAAAAAGATTTGGAACTACTTTGCAGTAACAAAAATATTCAGGACGTTCGGTTTTTAGGCAGAGTAGTAAAGGACGTGGGATTGTATTTTATGCTTGCAAACGTTTTTATTTTACCTTCGGAGGGTGGGCTAGCTTTAAACCAGGCAATGGCATATGGGAAACCAGTTATAGCTACTTCTGCTGATGGAACGGAAGTTGATTTAATTAAAGATGGATTTAACGGCTTTATAGCAAAGGAAGATGACATAGATTCGTTATCTGATGCTATCCAGAAGATTCTTTTAGACGAGCATGTTGAAAAAAACATGGGTTTAAGATCCAGAGAGTTAATTAGATGTAAGTTTACATTGGATAATATGATCAGACATATAAATCAAGCAATAAAATATGCAATGACAGAAAAAAATGTATAATATAAGCTATTTAAAAGTAAGTTCTCATTTGCATGGAAAATGTGTATTTAATGAGAGGAAACTTTATGACTAATAAGAGAATTCTTTTAATCGATCCTGCGGGAGTTCTGATGGGATTAAATATCGGATTGGGTTATATAGCAGGTGCGCTGTCCCAAAAAGGCTTTAAAACCAAAGTACTGGACTTAAACAATTATCGTGTAGAAAAACCTAAAGAGCTTCTGAGATATGTGGTGACTGAATTTTTTCCCGACCTTATTGGTTTTTCTGTTCAATCATTAACCTATAAACTATCTATTGAATTGGCAAAATTCTTATCGACATTTTCTAATATACCTATAGTTTTTGGTGGTGTTCATACTTCGGTTGACATAGAAAAAATATTAAAATATCATGAATGTGTAGATTTTTTAGTAATTGGTGAAGGAGAGATAACATTGTGCGAACTTGCCAAAAAGTTAAATTCAAATACGATTGAAGAAATTTCATCTATTAATGGATTAGTTTATCGTGCGGAAAACGGCACTATTATTATAAATCCTCCCAGGAATTTGATTCGAGACCTTGACGAAATACCCTTTCCAAAATATGATCTTTTTGGAATTAAGCAAATAACTCATTATACTCTCTTAACAAGTAGAGGGTGTCCCTATACTTGTTCTTTTTGTCTTGCATCCAAACTGTTAAACAGAACCTGGAGACCCCAAAAGCCAATACATTTAATTGAAGAGATCAAACAGGCAAAGAAGCAATATAATATTAGATCCTTTAACATTATGGACGACAATTTTACTTTAAAGCCAGAAAGAGTTTGGGAATTTTGCGAGTTATATCTTAAAGAAAACTTAGATATACCTTGGGAATGTTCTAATGGAATACGTGGTGACAAAATGAATTTTGAGCTATTAAAAAAAAAGAAAGAAGCCGGCTGTTTCAGTGTATCTTTAGGTCTGGAAAGTTTCGATCAAGAAGTATTTTCTCGTATAAAAAAGAAAGAAACTATTGAAGACATTGTTCATGCTGTCAAAATACTTAAAGAGCTAGATATTAAAGTAATTGGATTCTTTATAATCGGGCTTCCTGTTGATACCTATGAGAAAACCATGTATTCCTATCGTCGCTCCTTAGAAATGAGATTTAATAGAACGGTTTGGCAAACCCTTATTCCGTTTCCAGGAACAGACGTGTTTGAATGGGTAAAACACTATGGAAATTATTGCTCCGATTATACGACAGCCGCAACACGATTAGGAGAAGTAATTTTTGAAACGAAAAATTTTTCAAAAGAAGAGCGAGCCGAAGCTTACGAAAAACTTGTAACAAAAACCTTGCAGTATCCTATAAATCCTTATCTATCCAAAACTAAAAATATATTAAATATTTTTAGATTAATTTTTAAATATGATATAGAACATATAATGAAGCACGTGCTTCATATTTTTAAAAAGACATT
The DNA here is from genome assembly GCA_964514135.1 of uncultured Spirochaetaceae bacterium. Taxonomy (GTDB): domain Bacteria; phylum Spirochaetota; class Spirochaetia; order SZUA-6; family RPPD01; genus JAFGGG01. The sequence continues at coordinate 16,463 of CAZEPL010000041.1, forward strand.
ATTAGTTCTATTAAAAGGGAAGAGCACCGTGCTTTCTAAGGTCTTTTTTCGGGGAGATATATATCCAGGGTTTCCTATACAGAAATGATTTTATATTTTTTTATTCAACCTGGAAGGAACAGTTTAATTACTATTAAATATGCAAGGCTATAAGATAATTTTTTTCATTTTGATTTGTTGTTTAGTATTAACTCTATTAGTAGGAAATGATAGTAATCTTTTACCGTTTTTAGTTATTTTCCCAATAATAATAACTATTTTAAAGGGAATATATGATAAAAAAGAAGTTTTTAGTCCCTATATCTTTTTTCCGATTTTTTATCTTCTCTGGATGGGCGGGGGATATCTTATAAACTTTTATGAACATTCATTATATGACCCTGCACCTTATTCTCAGGTTGCTTTTTTAATTTTACTGGCTTATCTTTTCTGGATAATAGGTTTACACTTCCCAATATTTAAAATTTCCTCGCCATCGATCCACGTAGAAAAATTATCGAGTCCTTTTTTAAGTAGCAGAGGGTACAGTAGAACAATCCAATTTTCTATATTTATTATAATTATTGGATTTATATGTAGTATATTGTTTTACTTTCTTTCTATTAAGATATTATTAAGCGGTCCTATTGAAGCAACAAGATATAGTATGACTTTTGGTAGAGGATACCTTGTGTGGCTTGGTAATTCTATTAATATAGCAGTACCTATATATATTGGTACTAAATGGTATTTTGGTAAAAGGCTAAATATTTTAGACTATTTCTTAATTTTTCTTCCGCTTATTTTAATGAGCATTTCTCTTAATAGAGCACCGATTCTTTGGTACATCATAATTTTTATTATTGCTTATCACTATCTAAAAAAGAATATTCCTCTTAAGAGAGGTGCAATCTTTGCAATAATACTATTTCTAATAGCGATTGTACTTGTATCAATTCGTTCTCCTGGAGTGTCTTTTACAGACCGTATTGTAAACGAAATAAAAGTTCACATCCTTAATTTTTCGCTATATCTTAAAAATCTTGATATAATTGGTTATCTTGGTATTAAACCATTCATTACAAATATCTCAATGTTGTTACCAGGACATCAACCCGATTTTGGATTATTGCTAAAAGAAAAACTGGGTTTGACTTTTTTGGGTGGAGGAATATCTGTAACATTGGTTGGTGAAGGGATGATGAATGCTCGTTTAATCGGTGTAATAATTGAGGCTTTTCTAATTGGCTATATATTAAAACTTGCGTATAGCAAATATCAGAAATGCTTTTCTTTAAGAAATTTATTTATTTATGTGATTTTAGCGTGCAGGGCTGCTTCGGCTATCAATTATGGGTTAGCTAAAGAATTTATTGGTACATTATATGGACTGGCATTAGTAATGATTATTATTCCTAAATATGTCTATTGTGAGAAACCTAAATGAAAATATTAATGGTAAATAAATTTTTCTGGTTAAAGGGCGGGAGTGAAAGGGTATTTTTTGGAGAAGCAAAATTATTGAAGGACAGAGGGCATGATATTGCCTTTTTTTCAATGAACGATGAAAGAAATTTACCTTGTTATCAAAGCAGGTTTTTTATTAGTCATGTAAATTATGAAACATTCGGAAGTATTAAACAGGAAATATTACAAAGCTTAAAAATACTTTACTCACTTGAGGCAAAGAGAAAAATTAAGTACTTATTAAATGATTTTAAGCCAGATATTGTCCATCTTCACAATATTCACCATCAGATCTCCCCTTCAATTTTAGATACGTTTAAAAAGTATAATATACCAACTGTAATGACATTACATGATTATAAATTAGTTTGTCCTACTTATTCAATGTTTGCAGAGGGAAAGCCTTGCCAGAAATGCAGAAATGGAAAGTATTTTTGGTGTCTTTTAAAAAAGTGCACAAAAGATTCTTATGTCAAAAGTTTGATAAATGTTATGGAAATGTATTTACATCATAAAATCTTACATATTTATGATAAAATAGATGTTTTTATTTCTCCCAGTGTGTTTTTGAAAGAGAAAATCAGGGAAATGGGATTTAAGAGAAAGTTGATTTATCTGCCTAATTTTATAAAAATAGAGGATTCTGGGCCTTGTTATGATTATAAGGAAATATCTATAATATACTTTGGCCGACTTTCTCGGGGAAAAGGACTTGCTACTCTCATAGAAGCAGTTAAAGGGATGGATATTAAGCTAAAGATAATTGGTGACGGTCCGTTAAAGGGAGAGCTGGAATCTAAAGTAAAAGAAGATAAGTTTGATAATGTTCTTTTTACTGGATATAAAAAAGGTGAAGGATTAAAACAAGAAATTAAAAAATCAATGTTTGTGGTTTTACCTTCGGAATTGTATGAAAATAATTCACGCACAGTTATCGAAGCATTTGCTCTGGGCAAAACTGTGATTGGGAGTAGAATTGGTGGTATTCCAGAATTAGTGCGAGATGGAGAAAGGGGCTTGACTTTCGAGCCGCAAAATGTAAAAGATTTAAAAAATAAGATTGATTATTTGCTAAACAGTCCTGAGAAAGCTGCTGATATGGGTAGAAATGCAAAAAAATATGTAGAAAGGGAATTAAATCCTGAAAAGCATTACAAGCAGTTAATGAAGATATACAGGCTGGCAATAGATAAACGGAAGCTAATGAAAGCAAGAAAGATTTTTTTTAAAAGAAGCAATATAACCTAGTGAAAATGTTTATGACCGAAGTTATTCAACCTCCAGTAAATATAGCCAATTTTTTTCTCTTTATTATAGGGCTCATACTGCGAATTATTAATAAAATTCGGCATTCAATAATTGGTTATACTTCACCCCGCCCTTTTTCTGCTACTGAAGACATAGAACATAATGTAAAATATACTCTTAAGGTAGTAGAAAATTGGGACAAGGCGCTCAAAAATTATATGGGAAGCACGTATTCTTTTAATAATAAGCATGTACTTGAACTATGCCCCGGTCCGGATCTTGGTACCGGTTTTGTTATCTTAGCTCTTGGTGCTCAAAGTTATACGGCAATCGACAAATATAAACTAATTTCCAGAACATCCAAGAGTTTTTATAAAGCTTTATTCAGGCAGCTGAAGGATTATTCAGCCTATGAAAAGGCTAAAAAAGCATTATATCAATTTCAGAAACAGGGTTTCTGTGATTTTTTTTCTTATATATATGAGCCTTGTTTTTCTCTAAATAACCTAGCTTTGAGAAAATATGATGTATTGGTAAGTCAGGCAGTTTTGGAGCATCTCGATGATGTTAGTAATACCTTTGATATCTTGAAATTAAAATTAAGTACAAACGCCATCATGGCGCATGAGGTTGATCTTGGGACGCATACTCGCTTGATTAGGAAAGCAGACCCCTTCAATCTTTTAAGATATTCAGATACCGTTTACAAATTACTCAAATTTAGCGGTTCCCCTAATCGGCTGCGAATGTCTGATTTTAAAAAAATACTTAATAAATTAGGATTTAAAAAGGTAGAAACTAAGCCACTTGTTATTGTAGCTGATGAATATCTGAGAAAAGTAAGGCCGTCTTTAAGTAAAAGATTTAGAAGTTATTCTTTTAAAGAGTTGAAAGTAACATCATTTCACTTATTAGCAACCAAAGTGGAGAATGCAAGCTATGGAAGCAGCGATAATTACAACTTATAGATGCAACGCGCAGTGCCAGATGTGTAATATATGGAAATTCCCCTCAGATGTAAAGGAGGAAATAAAGCCGGAGGTTTTAGCCAAACTGCCCAACTTGAGCTTTTGTAATATCACTGGCGGCGAGCCTTTTTTACGGGATGATTTAGAGGAAATTATTATTATTCTAAAAAAAAAGGCAAAAAGAATTGTTATTAGTACGAACGGCTATTTTTCTGAAAAGATAATAGGTATCGTAAAAAAACATAAAGATATTGGGATAAGAATAAGCATTGAGGGTCTGCCAGCTGCTAATGATGAATTGCGGGGTCTAAAAGATGGTTTTGATCACGGGCTTAGAACTTTACTTGAGCTTAAGTGCTTGGGAATAAAGGATATAGGTTTAGGAATAACGGTTTCCGATAGAAATGCCCAAGACATGATAGAGCTTTTCAGACTTGCCCAGGCCATGAATCTGGAGTTTGCCACGGCTGTGGTGCATAATTCCTATTATTTTCATAAATATAATAACAGGGTAACGCAAAGAGAGAGCGTTATTGCCTGTTTCAACGAATTGATTAAGGAAATGCTAAAAACAAAAAGTTTAAAAAACTGGTTCAGAGCATATTTTAATTACGGTCTTATCCAGTATGTAAAGGGCAGGAAGAGATTGCTTCCTTGCGGCGCAGGTACAGATATGTTCTTTTTGGATCCCTGGGGCGAAATACGTCCCTGTAACGGCATGGACAGTGATGCCCAGGACAGCAGTTTGGGGAATTTAACTGAAAAGACCTTTAAAGAAATTTGGCATAGCCAAAAGGCCATGAATATAAGAGAAAAAATTGCAGAATGCCCAAAAAATTGCTGGATGATAGGAAGTGCGAGCCCGGCAATGAAAAAAAACATATTCAAGCCCCTTATATGGATAATTACACACAAATTTTTTACACGAGATGTAATAAAAGATTTATGAAAATAGCGTATATCGGACAAAAGGGCATACCCGCAACTTTCGGAGGAGTAGAGTTCCATGTAGATGAGCTGGCAAAAAGACTTGTAAAAATCGGTCATGAAGTACACGTGTATGTACGAAACTGGTATACCGATAAAAACTTAAAGCACTACCAGGGGATACGCTTAATTCATACCCCTACAATCAGGACTAAACATTTCGATGCTTTTATACACAGCCTTACGTCATCGCTGCATTCGCTTTTTCAGAGTTATGATATTATCCATTACCATGCCATGGGGCCAAGTGTCTTTTGCTGGCTGCCGAAGATTTTGCACAAAAGGATAGTGGTTACCCTGCACGGATTGGATTGGAAAAGAGGTAAATGGGGTAGTTTTGCCAAAGCTTTTCTTAAATTTACAGAAAGAACGGCTATCTATATTCCGGATAAAACCATAGTTGTTTCAAAAGAACAAAAGACATATTTCGAGGGCAAGTATGGGAAAAATCTAATTTATATTCCTAATGGAGTAAATATTCCCCAAACAAAAGCAACAAATGCCATTATAAAAGAAAAGTATAAGTTAAACGGCCGGGATTATCTACTCTGGATGGGAAGATTAACACCGGAGAAAAGGGTTGACTGGCTTGTTAAGGCATTTAAAGAAATAAGACCTGATTTTAAGCTTGTTATTGCAGGGGGATCAAGTGCTACGGATGAATATGTTAAAAAAATCAAAAAAATTACCGCGAATGATAAAGGAATTATTTTTACGGGTTATGTTCTGGGGCAGGAAAAACAAGAGCTTTTAAATAATGCCCTTCTTTTTGTTTTGCCTTCCTGTCTTGAGGGATTTCCCATTACTCTCCTTGAGGCCATGAGTCATAAACTGCTATGTCTGGCCAGTGACATACCACCCCACAAAGAAGTGATAACACAAGGAGTGGATGGTTTTTTGTTTAAATCCGATGATTTTTATGATTTTGTAAAAATATTAAAAAAACTATTATCACCAAGTACGAAGTCTGGAACTGCCGGAGAAAAGGCGAGAATAAAGGTGGAAAGAGCCTATAATTGGGATGAGATTGTAAGAAAAACGGAGTTCGTCTATGATAGTCTTAAGAAGAAGAGTTGGAGCGGGCAGGTTAGGGTACCGTATCAACCGTAATACCATTGGTATCTGATAAGTAAATATTATAATATGTTGTTTCAAAGCCGCCGACAGCCATGGCGGCTTCTAAAGTTATGGATGAATTATAATTGCTTCCAAGATTTGACCGATAAACAATGGAGTAACTACCGGGTATGGTGAGGAAGTATCCGCCGTTTATCAGATCATTTAAATCGGCCGGTGCATTCGGTACATTGGAAAAATCGGAAAGAGCAGGGTTCGGCTGATCGTTCGCAGTAGCCCAATAAAAGGCAACATATACGTCGCCTCTAAAGGCACAGGCAGATAGAAATACTATACCTAATAAAAGTACAGCGTATTTAATGATTATGGATAATTTTTGCTTCATAATTCGTTCTAATATTAATATTAACGGCAGAATACCGGAAATTCAACAAATTTGAATTGATTAATTAAAAAAAATCTCCGATCATAGGAATAATTGAAATTTAATTAACAATAGCATATATTTAAGAGTAGTGGGACCTAAAAAGCTTGTGCAAATGAAAATTCTCACTTTGTGTCTATTATTGGGAGTATTAACTAATGTATACTCGTATGGTGTTGATATTTATATGGCCGAGCTGCAGGTGTCCAGGGGCGTGGAAGAATCCTCCAGAAAAATTATAGAAAACAGCAGTTTTACTTCATTGCTCACCCATGAGCTCTCCAAGGTTTCGTCCGATAAGCTTGTCTATAAGGGGATAAAAAAGCTTTCTCTGCCCAGCAAGAGAGTATTAAAAAGTGATTATATAACCTCCAAGATCGACGCTTTAGTGGTCTGTCATTTTGAAAAAATCAATTATATTGTGTTCGGCACGCTTGTAATAGATCCGGAGACCAATAAGTACGCTACGTCACTTAAGCTGTACAGTCTGGAAAAAAACGCCATCATTCATGAGATGAACCTGGATAAAATTGTTACCAATGAGAGTGATTATATAAAAGAGCTTAGTAATGTTATAAAAAGTGATTTACAAAGATTGGCCGCGGCAGAGGTTATTACGGAAGCGGAGATTATCACAGCAGCTGTCATAGAAGAAAGCAAAGAAACGGAAACCACACCTACGGAAGAAACAGATAAATCAGCAGAAACAGAGAAAGAAGACATACCGCCGGATAAAAATACAGCCGCAGTTGTCACCCCCTCTAAGGAAGAAGACAAAGCAGATAAAGAAGAAATAAAAAATAGCGGAGATGCTGACAAAGGCAAACCGCTTGATGCCGTGCTGGCCAAATTTATTAAAAAGAAAGAAGAAGAAAAGCAAGAAGCCGCTGCCGATGAAGAGAAAAAACCGGCAGAAAAATTGTTTAGCGTGTTTACGTCCTTGGGATATTTCATTCCCTTTGCCGGGAAATGGACTCCGTATCTTCTTTCGTGTGTGAGTTTTGAACAAGGATTGAAATACCATTTTTATCTTACCAACACGGATGGCTTTGATTTTTTAATCCGACCGGCAGTTTTTATTAATTATACCTTTGCCTTAAACCCGGATCTTACTTTCCTTATCCATTATCACACATTAAAGTTTAAAGTAACACTGGATGCTTATTTTGAGTTTGGTAATTTCTTCGCCTTTTATGCCGGTGGGGGGCCGTTCTATCGCTTTGATATTATCGATTTTCAGACTCCTTCAGGTATATTTCGTACAGATATGCCTTATGCACTCGGCACGACCGTTATTCTGGGAGTGGAGTTTCATTTAAATAAAGAAAAGACCTTCAGTCTTGGATTAGTAAATGCGCTGGATATGACTTTTTATTCGGAAATGCTCATAGAGTATGAAATATTAGCTCAGGTGATATTCAAACTATAACTATTTTAAGTTCACTTTTTTTAAAAAACACCACCACAAGCAATGTTTAAATAAAAGAGGAAATTGCAAAACTCAAAATATATTAAGTTAGTAAAATAATTATTCTCTATACCATAATAAGTTAGCAATTTCCATTTTAGGAGCTTCTTGCAAAAATGTTATTTTAAAAGTAAAAACCTGTGCTACAGGTCTCGATCCCTCTGCAGCTTTTCAAGTTCGAGCAGAAGCCGTTTGATTTTTTGTAATACTTTGTCAGAAGTTTTTTCTTTTGTGTACAGGATTCTATCTATTTCTTCGAGGATCTTATCGATATACTGCATCCTTTTTTTAATTCTTGTTTTTTTTGAGCGATCGGTATTTTGAACTGTTAACAGATCTTCCTTGGCTTTATGGCCATTGATTTCTGTTTTGTTGGCCTTCGAAAAAAAGTAGGGACTATAAATAAAGAGATAATTCTTGTTTCCAGGAAGATTCTCATGTTCCCGGGGTATTGGTACGCTTTGTTTCACAGTATTTGGGGCACTGGATTGCGGAAAAGCCCAGAGCAGAAGAAACAGCAGAATATAACTTTTTGTTTTCAGAATTTTATCCATAATCAATACTCAAATTAAATAATAATGTTGGATATTTTTTAGCTCTATATCTCATTGTATGCCATTTTTAAGAATTTACAAAAAAAATATCAATTAACCATAATATCGACAAAATCTGATAACTTTTAATTGAATGTGAGGAGATTTTCTTGAATTATTGGTGTTTAGCTAATATACTACATTGACTGATATAAAAGACAAATGTATTATACGTAATATATAGGTTGCTATGGCTGAGAATTCACATACTGAAGAGAAATCAATAGATATTTTCTTTCTCCTTTCAATCCTCTTTAGATATAAATGGTTTATTATCATAGCTACCGGTATATGCGCAGTAGTTGTATTGCTTTTTACCCTGATTACTTCGATTTTACCGCCGGAAATGAGCCCTTTACCCGATATGTACCGAGCTGTGACCCTTATCCTCGTAAATGAGAAAATGTCCGGTGATATTATGGCTCCCTTTTCATGGTGGGAAAAGAATGTAGTGGCAGGCAGGTTTCCTATTAATTTTAGTTACGGCGAATTGGCTATAAAGCTTTTAAAAAGCAATACCGTGGTCGATGCCATTGCCGAAGAGTTTTCTTTGGGCACGTACTATGGAGTAAACGTGCAAAAGGGCGAAAGAATTCGACACCAGATTAGAATGCGCTTATTAATAAGCTATGAGGAAAAAACCATGACCCTCAATATAGCGTATGAAGATTATAACCCCGAGATGGCATACAAGATCACCAACCGTTTTGTCGGGCTGCTTAAGGAAATGTTTACTACAATAAATAAAAAGAGAGGTGTTTCAAAAAAAGGACTGCTTGAAGAGAAACTTTCTGAGGTAAACACAAAAATCACGGAACTGGAAGCCAAAGTAGAGAAGTTTCAGAGTAATTATGGCGTTTTGGATGTTGAAAATTTAGCGGTGGAAAAGAGTACTATTATGGCCAATTTACGCTCTCAGTTATTTTTGAAAGAAATGGAATTAAAAACATACACTCAGTTCTCTACGATAGAAGATCCGGTTGTTATGAAACTCAGAGCTGAACGCAATAATTTACTTAAACTCATTAGAGAAATGGAATCGGGTTTTTCCGCCTATCAGGATGTGCTGCCCGCACAGAAAGATCTTCCTGCGATCGTCACAGAGTATTCTCATTTAAAACGCGATCTCTTGGTACAAGAAAAAATCTATGAAGCGCTTATACAGGAGTATGAGCTGGTAAAACTTTCTTTAGAGGGTGAGGAGACAATTTTCCAGGTAATAGAGTATGCGGAGGTGCCGGAGTTAAAAGTTAGCCCGCATCGGATGCTGATTTGTACCATGACAACTTTCATTGCATTTATAATAAGCATACTATTGGCTTTTATTTTTTACTGGCTTAGGAGAAATAAAAATGAGTTTTTAAATATTATAAAAGATAGTAAAAAAAACAGTAGAAAGAAGAAAATCCGTGTTTAAAAAAACAGTCTGCAGCATCATACTCATAATATCTATTGCCCGGCTTTTTGCCCAAACTAATAACTCTGTTGATGATAAAAACATAAATGAAAATAGCCTTTTGAACTCCGCAGCCGATCGTGTTATTTTGGCCAGTGCGGTAAAGGATTATCCCGTCACACCGGGTGACGTTTATAAGCTCAGCTATATGACGGCAAGAGGGATACACTCCCTTGAAATAACCGTTCAAAGTGATTTCTCGCTCAATTTGAGTGTCTTCGGAACGCTGTCCGCACAAGCTCAAACCTATCAGGAGCTGCGTGTTAATGTGGAAAAATTAGTGCAGCGCTCTTATCCCGGAAGCAAACCCAGCTTTATCATACAAGCTACCGGAATATTCCAGGTATACCTGAAGGGTGAAGTGAAACAGGCGGAGTATGTCAACTGTTGGGGCCTCTCGCGCCTATCCGAAGTTATTGCAGGTAAAACCACAGGTTATTCGTCTGTGCGGGATATTGATATAGTAGCGGATGATACAACGCCGCACACATATGATCTGTTCAGCGCCTCACACTTCGGAGAGAAGCAGCAGAATCCTTATGTAAGACCGGGAGATACCATTATTATTAAAAAAGCACAACGGCAGGTAAGGGTGTATGGTGAGGTTTATCGTCCCGGAAGCTATCAGCTTTTAGCAGGCGAGGGACTGGATGAGCTTATTTCACGTTATGCCGGCGGATTTACCAGCTTAAGTGATGCGGCCAGAATACGTATCATAAGATTAATTTCCAGCGAGAAGCAATCCGGTGAAGCGTATTATCTAAATAGCTCCGATTCTCTGTATAAGGATTTTGTCCTCTATAATCTGGATGAGGTGTATATACCGAATAAAAAGGACAGCCTTCCGGTGGTCTACTTTGAAGGAGCACTTGATCTGGAAGAGAATTCGACAGTAAAAACCGAGGCCCGCTCTCAGAAATATACGTATCGCTTTGTGGAGGGTCAAAAACTTGCTTCTGCGCTTCAGGAGCTTTACGGTTCCTTTTCTTCAGAAGCAGATTTAAAGAGTGCGTATATAATCCGCTTGGAAGCGGCTGAACCGATTCCGGTTAATATTGAGGAATTAATTCATAATTATTCAGAAGAAAAAGATGTTACACTTATGCCCTATGACCGGATCGTTATACCTTTCAGACAGTATTATGTAGCTGTAAGCGGCGCGGTCTTCAAACCCGGCCTTTACCCGTATATGCCTAACAGAAGTTATAAGTATTACCTGCATCTTGCCGGCGGTACCGATCCTCAGAAAAATGCAGGAGAAGCAGTTACCATCACCGATGTCAATGATATAGTTCAAGCTACGACCCGTATTATTCAACCTGACGATACAGTTTATGCGGAATATAATAATGCGCTGTATCATGCCAATCAGTGGGCGGTTATCATAAGTGCGGCCGTCTCGGTTACGGCTCTGGTGCTTACCATAATACAGCTGAGCAATTAAAAAAATATAGTAGAGGAAATTGCAAAGCTCAAAATATATTAAGCTAGTAAAATACTTATTATTTATACCATAATAAGTTAGCAATTTCCATTTTAGGAGCTTCTTGCAAAAATGTTATTTTTGCAAGAAGCTCAGTAAACAATATTATAAAGGGTAGCTGGGAAATTTGAACAAAGAAACAACACTTATACTATTCTGTGAAGATGAAAATGTTATAAGGACCACAACCAAGAAGATGCTGGAAGTGTCCGGTTATGAGGTGATAACCGCGGTTAACGGTATTGATGCCCTTACTCAATATGAGAACAGGCATACGGATGTTGATATTGTGATTTTGGATAATATGCTGCCCGGATTATCGGGCCATGAAGTCTTTATAGAAATGAAAAAGATTAATCCTCAGATTAAAGCGTTAATGTGCTCCGGGTATTGCAGCGGTAAAGAGTATGAAGCGGCTCGAAAGGCCGGTATCCGTTATTTTTTGGATAAACCGTATACGATTGAAGAACTGATTGAGATATTAGAAAAAATTGAAGCACTATAATTTTTTTTAAAAGGTGCAAGAAATGAAAGAAACAATATTCCCTGCTGATTTTATATGGGGAGCGGCCACGGCCAGCTACCAGATTGAAGGTGCCTGGAATGAAGATGGTAAAGGTGAAAGTATCTGGGATGTTATATCTCATACCCCCGGCAAGGTTGCCAATGGCGATACCGGAGATCTAGCCTGTGATCATTATCATCGGTATAAAGAAGATGTAGCTTTCATGAAGCAGCTGGGACTAAAGGCATATAGATTGTCGATCGCCTGGCCCAGGATATTCCCGCAGGGCAGAGGAAAAATAAACAAAGCGGGATTGAATTTTTATCATAATCTGATAAACGAACTGCTTACCCACAATATTGAACCTGTTGTCACTATGTATCATTGGGATCTGCCCTCATGCTTGCAAAAGATCGGAGGTTGGGAAAGCAGAGAGATAATTGATTGTTTTACAGATTATGCGCAGGTTTTATTCGACAACTTCGGTGATCGCGTAAAATACTGGATTACTTTCAACGAACCCGCAGTCTTTACCATGCATTTTTATACCTCGGGCATACATTTTGATAAAAAAGATATCAGGGCCGGCTTTCTGGCTTCTCACCATGTAAATTGTGCCCATGCCAAGACCATCGAGGCTTACAGGAAGTCTAAGTTTAATCAGGGTGTCATCGGGATAACACTGAATTTAGGCCAGGTATATGCCAAAACAAATTCAGAGCATGATCGGGCCGCTGCCCACATTATCGATACGATTTTAAATCGCTGGTATTTGGATCCGGTACTTAAGGCAAGATATCCGGAGGAGCTGTTAAATCATCTGGAAAGAGAGTTCGCCCTTACCTTTGCGGCGGATGACTATGAGCTGTTAAAAGATAATCCCATTGATTTTTTAGGAATAAATATGTACTCATGTTCCAGGCCTTTTGTGAATAGTCCGGATGAATTAAATAACGCTGATATTATTTTTAACAACATGCAATCATACAGAAAAGAAGGCGCACAATACACCGAGAAGGGCTGGGAGGTATGCCCGCAGTCTTTATACGATCTGCTGCTGCGAGTGGATAAAGATTATAATCATCCGGTTATCTATATTACGGAAAACGGCATGGCGTGCGAGGATAACAACATTGCAGACGGAGTCGTACAGGATGATGACCGCATACGCTATTTAAACGATCATTTTAAAGCTGCCCATGCCGCGATTGCACAAGGTGTAAAGCTGAAAGGCTATTTTGTCTGGTCTCTTTTGGATAACTTCGAATGGCTGGACGGATATGCCATGCGTTTCGGTCTGGTTAAAATGGATTATAAGACGCAGGAGCGCTCGTTTAAAAAAAGCGCTTTCTGGTATCGGGATGTTATTAAGAATAACGGTTTGTAATCAAACAATATCATGGGATAAATTTTATTGCAATTTCATTTAATAATCATTTTAGTACAGATTGTATGAGAAGTAATTGTCGAGTCTCATAAAAGCAGGCTCAAATCCATATTATTTCTGTAACTTTTCCCGGCACTCTGCTGTTTCCCTTTGAATGCGTTGATTGTGCGGGTAGTTATCATTCATCTGCTCAAGCAGTTTTAGCGCCTGTTTATAATTTTGTTTAAATCTTTGGATCCTCACAAATCCGAAATGAGCATAAATATCATTCCCGATTTCCAGTGTCTTTTTGTAATAAGCATCTGCTTTTTTATTTGCAGCGCAAAGGTATCGTCAATTTATCAGCACTGAATAGATTTAGAAGGATCAAAAAAATATCAGAAATAAATCACAGAACGAGCAAAAGAGACTCTGTGAGTGGAGTGGAAATATCTTCGGGTGTTGATAAGCGAAAGTTTCCCAGGAAAAAGTTAATTGTCACTGTTTTTGAAAAAAAAATAGCTAAAGATGGAAGTTATGATTTGATTGAATTGAAGAGTGAAAACATCTCGGAAAGCGGTATTTTTTTAAGAACAGAAGATCTCTCTCTTTAATATAGGTGAAGAAGTATTAATTGAAATAAAATATAAAAAATTGCAATATGATGTGGGAAAAGCTCAAATAATACGAAAGCAACAGGCTTTTGATAAGGCCGGCGACCGATTATCGAGCGGTTTCGGGTTAGTGTTTATATCCAGACGAAAAACCCACATGGAAAATTTAAAAGCAATAGGAGCTTCACATTAAAAACTTTTACCGTAAATTCCTTGTATGCGAATAATAGTTTTACTATCATTTAATTATGGACAATTATAAAAAGAACCCAAACAATGATATTATTGAAAAAACAGACCATTTACTGAAAGATGTTGAGGAGTATATAGGCAGCGTTGATGAAAAAACGAATGAGAAGAATGAAGCCGAAATTGAGGTGCGAACAGCGAGATCTGTACGGGAAGATTTAGGCGTTAAAGATGATGGTTATGCTGAAATACGTACTTCTCTATATGAGTTGAAAGCATACGCGGATTTCTATCCGTCTTTAGGCGGAGGAAAGCTAATAACCATAGAAGATGTTACTGCACCGAAAACCGCGGTCTATTGCGGCGTTGATTTTATCGTAAAACGGAAGCTGGGCTGGATAAAGAAAAAAATATTGAGCTGTTCACCAGATACAAAGAGATCCAAAACCGCCTCAAACGTGCGCCGCAAGAAGATTCGAAGCTTTTAGCTTTGAGTAAAAGTATTATGGCCGCAATAAATAAACTCAATATGACAGCAAAGACGCTTATTTTTTATTTAGATAAAAATGAAGATGCAAAAATTATTGTGAGGGGATTAATTTATCCCGGGACAATAATTGAAATATGCCACATTAGATATGTCATACAGCGAATGTTACCGAGAGTGGTAGTTTCTTTAAATAGAAGAAAGGGAAAGCTAGAAATAAAACCATTATGAAGTCTATTTAAAAGTGAAAAATTTAACAAAACACAGACTATTGAATACACTATATACTTTTTCTTGTACTTCGCTAAATATAAATGCCCCATTCATTTTACATAGAGTACCAAGAAGATTGGTAAAAATACCGATCCCCATACTTGAAATATAATTTAATTTTGAGCATAAAAACGTAAGATTTATATATCCGTCTTTTATTAACTTGCTAAGGATATTTTCAAGCAATTGTGCATTATAAGTATCGATTGCCCCATCCAATATAATAATTAATCCTTTGTCTTGGGCATCATTTTTGTGCGCTTTTATTGATAAATTTTCTATTTCTTCTTCTAATATTGTTTCATTTTCACTCATGGTCATACCTCAGGTTTTTATTTTTCTATTCTAAGTATATAAGAAAAAATAATAAAATCAAAGATTTCTTATATACTCTCCTTTCTCTCTTTAATTATATTATTGATTTCTTTCAATTCATCGGTAATTATATATACTTCTTGGTTAAACTCCTCGATAAATAATTCATTCGATTTATTATGCAGGATATCTCCCATCTCCTTTTCTTCCTGTAAATCCAGCTTGTCTTCGGCATAAGTAACTAAATCATATTTTATAAAATCATCCTGGCGTTTACACATATAGTTGAGTATATTCTCTCCTCCCTTGGGGCGTATTGTATCCATATTGAAAGCAATCACATAGAGCAGTTTCTTTTCTGTAATTTCTCTCGAACAATACACTTTTCCTGTAACCATGGAAATAACGCCTTGTAATTTGAGTTGAATATTCTCAAGTACCATACCGTGTATTAACGTCAGTCTTTCATCGAATAATATACAAGACATGCCGGCCAAACTGATATCGACTATTTCACCATAACAGGTTCTGTTACCATATATAAAGTTAAAAGTGTCTCCTTCACCACATTGAGCGCGTACATATTTCCTGCGACCTTTGGCTTCATTTGCATCTATAATTTTAAAAATTACTTCCAATATTTTCTTAGTATTCGGAATAAGAGAAATAAAACCGCATGTTATACCTATATCAAGCAGGTATTTTCTTGACAGATGATTTTTTTTTAATCTGGCGTCAGTCATAATTCCAATACTTGTAGTTCCGGTTGCTTGGTGCTCCATAATCTTTTTCGTGAAATCAAGCCATTCTTCATCTTTCAATACTCTGTCGATATTAATGTACAGAATCGAATGATGATACTTTTTTAAAAACTGGAATATTATCTTATGGTCCTCTACGATATATGCATCACATCCGTTACGGATTATTTCCTTATAAATATCTTTTATTATGGTATGAGGATAAAGAAAGAAAATCTTACGCACAAAATAAGGAGGAACTCTGCTGTTTTTTCATCCATATGTATAGATTATAGTGAAAAGTGAATTGGATTTTCAATTTTTTATGCGAAATACTTATATTGACGATGAAGAAGCGAAAGGCCAAGCGGTTTTACCGTGAGACCAATTTTCCTCTGATTTTAATTATATAGTCCGCTATCTTTTCGATACCTTGTTGGGGAATCTGGTATACGAAAAAGGGATCCCTCATAAGGAGTA
>CAZEPL010000042.1:0-32090 GCA_964514135.1 uncultured Spirochaetaceae bacterium
AGGAATAACGGTGCTGTAGTATTTATCGTAAATATTCTGGTAGATATCCCATTCTGCTTCATAAATTACCCGGCTCCACTCTCCTTTGCCCGGACCGGGTTCAAATACCTTATCAAAAACCGGCTCGTTATCCGCCTTTATGATCAGACGGGACAGGTGTGAAACCTTATGCACTTTTATACGCAGGCGCGTTTTTTGTCGGATATCAACATTAATTATAAGAGGTGTTTGGTACTCTTTTTTTATAGGGCCGAAAAGATAGCTTGAAAAAAACATATATACCGGCCAGGTAGGACTAGACCAATTATAAGAATTGTCTATCCAGTCCGCTTTATAATGGGTAAGCCCAATTGGAGGATTTACGCAATACTCCGGTGCTCTGTGAAAGTTGAAACAGACATGGATATTATATCTGACGCCATATTCGACGGCTTTGTCCAGTTCACGCATTGTTTTTTCGTGTAATACGCTATAATCTGTGCCGCGCACAAAACAGCGGTAATCAAGGGGAAGCCTCACAAACTTAAATCCCAGTTCAGCTATAAGCTTAAAGTCCTCTTCTTTGTATGGTTGATTTTCTTGTACTGTAAATTTCTCCAGAAGATTAAATCCGCGCCAGCGGGAAAGTTTTGCTATATCCGTGTACGGTGTAGCTTCTTTTATTAACGTTTCACTCTTCGGAGGCTCGCTTTTACAAACAAAAATTAAAACTACGGCAATACCTAAGAAAAAAATGCATATGGCAGGCAATTTCTTCATACTGCCATTTTAGCATAAATAATCGTTTTGTTAAAAGTTTTTTATGCACTGAAATGGAGTAGATATAAAAATATAACCAAACACACACAATTGAGCTTCTTGCAAAAATGTTATTTTTGCAAGAAGCTCCCTAAAAGAAAATTGCGAAATTATTATAGTATAATGAATAATAATTTAACTAATTTGATATATTTTGATTTTTGCAATTTCCTCAATTGAAAGATATTTTCTTGACAATCTCTCTGCAATAAACTATAAATACAAGTGAACACGTGTCCATCAGTTAAAAGAGGATTCGTGTTCCAATCGGTAATTATGTGTAACTACAATATGCATCCGCATCGCAGACTCAATATCCTCACCAATGAATGGGTTTTGGTCTCACCGCATCGTGCGGAAAGGCCCTGGCAGGGAAAAGTAGACACGGCTGGCGAGCTTGCAGCACTAAGGTATGATCCTGACTGCTACCTCTGTCCGGGAAACAAACGAGCTTCAGGCCAGACAAATCCCCGGTATGAAATGACCTTTGTTTTTATAAATGACTTCTCAGCACTTTACACTGACATGCCGGAAGCTCATACCACTCATCCGCTTCTCTCGGCCAGCAGTGAGAAGGGCATCTGCAAAGTCCTCTGTTACACACCGCGTCATGATCTGACCATGCCGCTGATGCCTGAAACATGCATCAGTGAAATAATTAATGTTTGGGTCCGAGAGTATAAAGAGCTCGGCAGGCAGACTGACATTAACTATGTGCAGATTTTCGAGAATAAAGGACAGCAGATGGGAGCTTCCAATCCCCACCCTCATGGGCAGATCTGGGCCAACCAGTCTGTTCCCGAACTTCCGCATAAAGAGACGGAAACCCAGAGGCTCTATGTAAACTCCGGGCACAGCTGCCTGCTCTGTGACTATCTTACTGTGGAACTGGAAACTCGGGAGCGGATTGTTCTGGAAAACCAGGAATTCGTCTGCCTTGTACCCTTCTGGGCCGTATGGCCTTATGAAGTAATGATTCTTCCCAAAACTCATCATCCGGATATGAGTGAGCTATCTCATGATCAAATAAACGGGCTTGCGGCCATGTTGAAAAAAATTACGGTGCGTTATGACAACCTGTTTCACACATCATTTCCCTATTCCATGGGTATCCACCAGGCACCCACAGACGGCAGGGAACATTCGGCCTGGCATTTCCACTTTCATTTCTACCCTCCCCTGCTGCGCTCAGCTACTGTTGCGAAATTCTTCGTAGGCTATGAAATGCTTGCCATGCCGCAGAGGGATATTACCCCGGAAGCGAGCGCGAAACTGCTGAAAAATTTATCTGATCTGCATTATTAAAAGGAGACATAAGCTATGCCCACATTAAAGCAAACACAGGAAATCCTGGGAGGGGATGAATTAACGGGTTTATTTTCGAAACTATACGGTAAGGAACTGATACCCACCCAGAAGAAACGCCTGAAAACCCTCATCCGGCAGATGGCTCATGTTATTTCTCCTGCGAGTGATATACATATTTTCAGTGTTCCGGGAAGAACGGAACTTGGCGGAAATCATACCGATCACAATCATGGTAAAGTATTGGCCGCTGCTGTCCATTTGGACAGCATAGCAATTGTAACAAAAACAGATAACAATATTGTTGAGCTCAACTCCTTCGGGTTTCAAGCAAAAATAAAGGTCGGGCTTGATATATTAGAGCCGCAGCAAAAAGAAAGAAATACAACCGAAAGCCTGATCCGCGGGGTCGCGGCACAGTTAAAAAAAAGAGGATACTCCATAGGCGGCTTCCGAGGTTATATCTCCAGTACAATTCCCGTGGGCAGCGGTTTAAGCTCCTCGGCATCAATAGAAATTCTTATCGCAACCATCTTTGACAATCTCTATAATTCGGGCAGAATTCCCGTTATTGAGATCGCCCGCATAGCTCAATATGCCGAGAACCATTTTTTTTCCAAACCGTGTGGATTAATGGACCAGATTACCTGCGCAGGCGGCGGAATCGTGGCCATAGATTTTGCCGATCCTCTAAAACCGGATGTTAAGACAATCCATACTCATTTCAAAGATTACGGTTATACTCTTACTGTGGTAAATACAGGCAGCAACCATGCCGATCTGACCCATGATTACTCAGCCATTCAAAAGGAAATGAGAGCAACCGCCGGAGCCCTTGATAAAAAATACTGCAGGGAGATCTCATTTAAATCTTTATTACATGCGCTGCCAAAACTGCGGGAAAAAGTCGGCGATAGAGCCCTTCTGCGCACTCTCCATTTTTTAATGGAGAATCAGAGGGTCCAGACACAGATCCGTTTACTTTCCCAGAACAGAATTAACGAATATTTAGAGATTGTCAATGAATCGGGAAGATCATCATGGATGCTCCTGCAAAACTGCTACACAACCTCGGATCCTAAGCAGCAGTCAATCCCCTTGGCCTTGGCACTATCATCTTATTTCTTCAACGGGCACAGCGCCTGCCGTGTTCACGGCGGAGGATTTGCCGGGACCATTCAAGCTTATATTCCATCAAAAGAGTTTGAAAGCTATAAAACATACATTCAAAATATTTTTGGCCGTGGAAGCGTAATTCCTTTGCAGATGCGCCAGGCCGGTGCAGTAAAAATCATGTGAAATACCATTTATCTCTCATTTTCAGGTATTTAAACCGGTTTTTCCTTAAATTTAGCCTAAAAATAGTACTAAAAGTTTATATTCACACCCTTTACAAGTGGATATAATTGAAGAATAATTATATGTATGGGAGGTATCTAATGAATAGGTTAAAAAGCATATCAAGTATACCGGAAATAGCACGGCTTACCGGTGTCAACTGATTTGGTTTTGAGACCGGCAACTACGTCGTACATGGCCTCTGGGCCAGGGATTATAAGTCAATGCTCAAACAAGGGAGGCTGGCGTAGCAGGGAAACCGCCTATGCATTTTCAGAATACGCAAAAACATGTTTTGCAGCATTTCATGATAGAGTACCTATGTGGATTACCTTTAACGAACCTTTCTGCAGTACATATCTGGGACATTATCACGGAAGCCATGCTCCCGGAATGCAGGATATACAGGCCACATCCAATACCATCCACCAGATAAATTTGGCTCATGGACTGGCTGTAAAGGCATTCAGAGAAAAAGCCTACAAAGGGAAAATAGGCATTACTCAAATATTAACAAAATTGAGGCCGGCCACTAGAAACAGGCAGGATAAAATTGCTGCAGACAAAGCCACAGGGTATAATTGCGACGTATTTATGGACCCCCTCTTTGACAAGGGATATCCTGAGGATTTTTTATTCTCAACTCCTCAGGTAAAACTTCCGGTTCAGGCCGGTGATCTTGATATTATTTCAGAAAAAATGGATTTTCTTGGCATCAACTACTACTCAGAATCCGCCCTGGCATATAACGAAAACAGCCCTAAAGAATCGCAAAGAGTAAACTCTTATTATCCCAAAACAGAAATGGACTGGGATGTTGTACCTGCCGGTCTATACCGTCTGCTCAAATGGGTGGATGAGAAGTATAGTCCGCCCGAAATGTATATAACTGAAAACGGCTGTGCCCTGCCGGATACTCTTGAACCGGACCAAAAGAACTGCCATGATCCTAACCGCATTTCATTTTTAAAAGCACATTTCAAGATGTGTAAAAAACTTATTGCAGACGGTATTAAGCTCAAAGGCTACTTCCATTGGTCTATCACCGATAATTTCGAATGGGCGTACGGGTTCAGTAAACGCTTCGGACTCATCTATTGCGATTATAAAAGCTTAAAGCGCATACCCAAAGACAGCTATTATTTCTACCGCGAAGTCATTGCAGGACATGAGCCGTTGGAGTAAACCAATCAACCAACCCGGCCTGATATAAGATGAAAACGGTTACATTACACCCTAAACCGCTAAATTTAAAACAAGCACCCTTGACCCTAAATAACCCGGAGCGATAAAATATAGCTGGTAATGTTATTACTTGATTAATACTACTTGCGGAGGACATAAATGAAAAAATTAGGTATGACTATAATTGCTTGTTTTCTATTATTCGTGACTTTTTTGATTTCTAGTGAAGCGTTTACTGTTGTCGACAAATGGTATAGTTTTGATGATATAAGCGACGGTGGCAGTTCCAAAGTCGCAATGACACTCGGACAGGAAACCATCGGTGGAAAATCTTATTTTGTCGCTACCATGACCGGTAAGGTTACAATGAAATTTAAGTATGGGTTCATTGGATTCGGCTATAAACCGGAGGGAGAGGAGATGGCACTGCTAAAAGCTGCCTCGGGAATAAAGTTCAAGGTCCTAGGTGATGGTAAAAGCTACGCCGTCCGAGGAGAAACAACTCTTGTCAAAGATTTTTGTTACCATCAAAAAGTGTTTTCAACAAAAAATGGTCATGTTGTTGAAGTTTTTATACCTTATAACTCCTTAAGACAACAAAGCTGGGGCAAAGCCACCGGTGGATTCAAAAAGGATAAACTCTGGCAGATCTCTTTTCAAACTGTAGGACAGCCACATTCGAGTGTATCAATTAAGGTTTTCGACTTTCAGATCGTTCCTTAAGTAGGTTTAACACTATATTTTTGTACTAAAATATGATGAGCCCCTTTAGATGATATCTCGAGGGGCTTTTTTAATAGCTGAATAGTAAGCTTATTTTACAGAAATCGCGTAACGCTTAATTAAAGTCTCACCTGTTCCGGAAATGATTTCATTACCAAACTCAATACTCGAAATATATTCTGCTTTAGAAATATGATTGTTTTTTACCAGATAGTTGACAAATTCATGGATTTTAGTATCGCCTTTTAACTCAGGATTAATCCTTACAAAAGCAATATATGTCCATGACGAATGGCTGGTGGTACCAATATAAAATTCATACCATTCGCCGGCAATCTTCACATTTTCTACAAACGAACCGGCCGGCATCATCCCGTTCCTGTCCAGCCAGATCATCAGCTCTCGTGAGATGTTGTTGCCGGCAGGCAAAGAGCTTGTGTTCAACCAGATATCAAACGCCAAATTATATCTGCCGCTTGCCGTCATCTGTATTTCATACGCGGCAGTAATCTCCTTCATCTCACTAATTCTAATGGGCAGGGCCTTGGTTGTGGATCGGGACGACCACGGTTTCCAACCGTAGATAATCTCCGGGTATGCTTTTACATCATGTCCGTCAAGCGGCCATTCCCATTTCCAGCCAAACGGAAACATGCTATCTTTTTGTATTTGAAATACGCATTGAGCATAGTTGCTGACACCACCTCTGTTCCATGTATTATTACTCAAAATAAATTCACCTAGCTTAATCTCAATTGAATCAATACACTTTATTACATCAGCTTCGATACTATCTTTAATATTGTTATTAGAAATACAACCGAAAAGCAAGATAATCGTGCACAGCATAAGGGTATTTTTTATAAATTTATAAAACATCCGGCACCTCCGTATCTCTTAGAATCTTATACTAGTTAGAGCGAGTAATCAATTATTTTGCAAAATAGTATTGACAACATTCACTTTGATATATAAAGTTACTTTGTATTACAAAGTAATAATCTGAGGAGTTGTTCATGAAAAAATTTCACGGTGTTTTCAGTATAATTCTCTTATCCGGGGCAATAACCATGGCTATGATTATTCTTTTCAATCATTCTTGGATATTCGCATTAGTCTATCTGAGTATGATCATTATCTCATTCCTGGGCATAACTTTTTTCTATTGCACAAAATGCTGCTGCCGCATTAAAAATTGCGCTCATGTTCTCTTAGGAAAACTCACTCTGTTCATGCCGGAACGCGCAGAAGGCAAATACAATACTTTTGATATTATCGCAACCTTTTTATCCATGACTGCAATCTTGTTCTTCCCTCAATACTGGCTCGCGCATGCACCAGTCCTATGTGTAATATTTTGGCTTCTTGCAGGCC
This sequence comes from uncultured Spirochaetaceae bacterium, assembly GCA_964514135.1. Taxonomy (GTDB): domain Bacteria; phylum Spirochaetota; class Spirochaetia; order SZUA-6; family RPPD01; genus JAFGGG01. Next base: position 6,724 of record CAZEPL010000042.1, read on the forward strand.
TTGCCTTTCTGGAGATATTTCTTTTTGTGTGTACCACATGCGAAAACAGACCCTGTGCGTTAAATAAAAATAAAGCATTAACGAGCAATACAAAACAATAAAGCGGACAAGCAGAGTCCTTGATAATGCAGCTTTTTTAAAAAATCTTGGGTAATGTTCTCTTTATTGTTTTTATAAGGTCTTCCTTTTCTTCGTGGATATTTTCATAGTACCTGTGGATACGAATTATCTTGTCCCAGATCTGCAGTTTTTTCTTAGGAACCGTTTTATTCTTGAAATAACCTCTTATATATTCTTTAGCAATAACACGGCGAAAAATTATCTCCATTGATTTTATGAACAGCGATTTCTTTTCCGGTGACTTACCACTCCGTATACAATAATACGTTCTGGCTACATCAGCCAGCGGATCACCTGAAAATACGTTAATCCAATCGATTACTTTGAAATCACCTGAATTACTTACTAAGATGTTTTCCGGATGAAAATCGCCATGGCAGAGAGCGGAACCTTTCGACTGCCTGAGGAATCCTAATAACATGGAGCGAACATCATCTTTAATATCCGGATAGCGTTTAACGGAATCTTCGTAGATATCAGAAGCGGTCTTTAATCCTTTTAAAGGATTGCTGTGAATCATCCTGTGCAGCTCTCCCATGCGTCGGGCGTAATACTTTATCCTCAAGGGATGCGCAGAGAATGAATCCACAAGGCGTCTGCCCCGAATCAATTCGTATTCGATACCTGTTCTTCCTGTTCTATTTACTAACGCATACACGGCAGGTACACACGTGCACACTTTTGCCACTTCTTGAGCTACAGCATATTCATAGTCTGCCACAGCTTTGGGTATAAAATCGTAAAAAAGCTTAAGTGCAGTCCCCTGTTTGGTTATGAACGTTTCTGCGGTACGTCCGATTCCTATGATATTTTGTTTACTCATAATTATCTTACCTTACATTATCATTGATTTTCATCCAAGAGCTTTTCAATAGATACATTAATCAGCCCAGTTTATCCCATTCCACATACAGCTTATCGATGCGCCCGATTAATCTTTGCAGTTTTGCAGCAAGCTTCCTCCCCTGCTGATGAGCGCCATCTTCAAAAGTATGCGCAAGTTCTTTTTCCAAAGCCATTTTTTCCGCTTCTGCCGCTAAGATCCGCTTTTCCAAATCCGCAGCCCTGTTGTCTGATTTTTTATCATGCGTTTGCCGTGAGCCTGATGATTTTATTCTTTCCGCGCCCCTGGTATTAATCTTACCCCCGCTTGTCTGTCTCATCCCATAGTACTTAAACCAGAATTCGGAAAAACTTCCTGTATGCGTAATCAGTCGCTGATCTACGACTTGTACAATTCTGTCTGCAACCTTATCCAAAAAATAGCGATCGTGAGATACAAATAATACCGTGCCTTTAAAATCACATACCGCCTCTTCTACAACCTCACGTGAAGAAATATCCAGATGGTTGGTAGGCTCGTCGAGGATAAGAAAAGTGGGCTGCAAATAAATAATTCCGGCCAACTGCAGACGGTTTATCTCTCCGCCTGAAAGATCTCCGATCCTTTTTCCCATATCCTGCCACGAAAACAAAAACTTGCTGACCAGCATAAATGCATCATCACGCGACAAAGGGCCCAAAGAGCGGATTTCCTCTTCAATGGAATTTTCAGATGTAAATATCTCCTGGTGCTGAGCCATATACCCCACTTTAAGACTGGGACCAATCTGAATCTGCGGATTATTCCATTCACCGTAGTGTATAATGTCCTTAAGCAGGGTTGTTTTTCCGCAGCCATTAGCTCCGATAAGCCCTACTTTTTCTCCGCACCCGATTTCCAGTTGTACATCCTTGAAAAGTTGTGTTTCCCTTATCGACCGGGAATATCCGTTCAAGCGCAGAGCTACCGCAGCTTTTGAGCTTTCCGTATTCAAGTTTACTCGAATTCTTTCAGAATGGGTAAGCGGATTTTCCACGGCCTGTTCCTTTTCACGTCGCAGCTGTGTTTTTCTGGCCCGGAGGCGTTTACCCCAAGCCGGATCTGCTGTGCGCCTGGCAATCTCTTCAAAACGCTTAACCAGTTTTTGCAGGCGTACAAGTCGGCGGGAAACCGCGGCATAATCAGCCTGCAGGGAAACTTGCTTTTTTAATTTCTGCATTCGATAATGAGAATAATTTCCTTTGAACGTGTAGACTCTGTGCTTTTCAATTTCCAGAATGATACTGCAAACTCGATCTAAAAGATAGCGTTTATGAGAAACGATTATTACTGTATTTTTATAATTCTTTAAAAACTCTTCGAACCATGACAACCCTGCAAAATCCAGATGATTATCAGGCTCATCCAGGATCAAGAAATCCGGATTTTTTATGAGAGCACAAGCCAGAGCGAGCAGATTTTTCTCTCCTCCGGACAGAGTCGCCACCCGCTGCTCCAGCTTTCCGGGAAGCCCCAAGGCATCCAGCAGCCCTTCCATCCGGGAAAGAATTTCGTCTACTCCCTCTCTATCATAAGTATCTCTGGCTTTCTGATACAAGCTGAGAACCTCATCCATATCTTTTGTACCGGGATCTGCCAGCAATCCTTCAGCTGCACGCAGCTTGTTGATTATATTCTTATAGTCCCTTAGAATTGCTTCTTGTACGGTAAAACTTTCGGGACAGCATGTGTTCTGGCGTAGATATCCGATAGTAATACCGGATGCTCCCTGGATATCGCCTGCAAAATCCCTGTCCTGCCCGAAGATAATATTGAGCAAAGTGGTTTTTCCGCATCCGTTAGGACCTATGAGGCCGTACTTTTCCCCCGGATTTATCCGGAAACTAACACCGGAAAATATTTCCTTACTGCCCAAAATTTTTTTAAGATTCGATAATATAATTGATTTCATACTTTGCATCTACCTCCTGAAAATGTCGCATTGTTTTTAAGCTGAATAATGCTTTCAGAGGTATCGCAAAAGTTAGGTATGCTACAGAAAGGTTAAGCCCGTTCCCCTGCGATTACGTCTGAAAACGAAAAAGACATCTTCCGGATGTTCTGTGAAATAAAGTGTATGACATAATCGCACTCCTCTTAATATTTTAATACAAGAGCTTCTTGCAAAAATGTTATTTTTGCAAGAAGCTCCCAAAATGGAAATTGCTAACTTATTATGGTATAGAGAATAAGTATTTTACTAACTTAATATATTTTGAGTTTTGCAATTTCCTCACAAGATATAATTAAAAAAGCAGATTGTAAAGAGAAAAAACACTATTTCTCGTCCTGCCACATACCTGTTGATATATCATTTCTGAAAACAGTATATGTTATATTGCATCTATTATTACTGTAATAAGCAATTTTAAAAGTTACATCAACCTTGGCTATTTTCTTACTTACATCTTGTTTTTTGTTCACATCACATATATTTTGCAGTGTGTATTGCTTATCATTATATTCAATTACTGCATCGAGCACGGCCTGTGTTCCTGAAAAAGACAACTCCACATTTACTATCAGGTTAATGGTATCTCCCTCGCGATCAACGAAAGAAAGCTTATGTTGTTTTTTAAGCGGCCCGGTTATATCTTTGGAATTGCATGTTTCATCTTGCATTAAAAGTTTCTTTAACTCATATAGGGAATCCGAAAAATGATATATACGTGTTTTTATAACATGCCGCTTTCCGGGTTTGACCTCTATGGTTTCCTGCCAGTCATGAAAAGTCATTTCCGGCTGCTTAACAATCCCAAAACCAGCCAGATGAACACGCAGTTTATGCTTGCCGGGAGTAAGATTATTAATCTCATAAGGCACGGTTGTATCACCTGTGGTATAGCCGGCAAACTCATCATCCAAATATATTTCGGCCCGAATAAGATTGCAATGCAGCGCGATACTACCCGGCTTTTCATCTTTCAGGGATATAATAGAGCGTTCGTGTTGTTCCGACTGCAGGACGACCTCCCTGCCTGTCAAACGGAGAATAATCTGTTCGGAAAGCCCGTGGATCAGATTTTCACTCGCTCCGCGTCCGGAGAAAGGTAGCGTCCTGGCGCTCCCCACCTCAATAAGCGCAAGCGTAATCATAATCTCATTACCTAAAAACACATACTGGCCCTTTAACAGATAATCAGCCCCCAAAATCTTTCCCACATTTACAGCTTTATCCTCATCAGTAAGATCGCTTAAAATCAACTCCTGTTCCTTAAGCACGCTTTCCAAAGAGGATCGATCTACTACCACCATGCCTTCCGTAGTAGCCAGATCAAAAAGCAGAATACCGCTTATAATACCTTCCAGATAATCATAGCGCGGATCCATACTCATATTATCAACCGAGAGAAATGCAATTTTAACTTGAGTGGTATCGGCAGACAAGCTGCCGCAAAATATAAATAATAGCAAAAGCCCATAGCTAAAAGCAGAGCTGTTCTTTTTCATGTTTATATGGTAGGCTTTTTCATCACGTTTATCAAGAGCGGGCATTAAGATTGAACAAATTTACAATTATACCGGCTTCTTCGCACTTTTAATAAACGATAATATACTTGGGATACTCATCATTTATTTCAAAGTATTCTATATAATCCAAATATCCCTGCTTTTCTATCCTTAGATAGTAGCGACCATATTCTATACCGAAACTAAAGGCACTTAAAGTTTGCTCCCTTTGTAGATCCATTTCATAATATGTTCCACAGCTTTGTAGGGTTCAATACTGCGGTTAAGGATCCTGTAAACGTGGGTGGAAACAGGGAGTTTTAGTTTGTATTGCTTTGCCAGTTCGTAAACCCGCTTGGCAGTATAGATTCCCTCAGGGAGATATCCAATATCCATGATATTATCTATTAAGTCATCGATATTTGCATACTTATCTATAAGGTTATTGAGGACTATCTCCCTTCCAAAACGCCTGTTCCGGCCATAAACACTTCGGCATGTAACATCAAGATCACCAACGCCGGCTATGGAAGTAAATGTTTCAGGGTGGCTTGAACCCAGGGCTTGTCCGAGTTTTTGGATTTCATTTAATCCGGCTGCAAGGAGCAGGCTTTCCGTATTATCGCCGAATAATCCGGATTTTTCCTTTAATGCATCGAGGATACCAAAAGCGATGGCAATAACATTTTTTAAAGCAGCGCATACCTGGACACCAATTATATCAAAGGAAGAGAAAACGATTAGATTGTTTCCGGATAAAAGCTTCCTGAATTTGATTGTATTCTTGCCATTTGCCGATGCGCTTATGAGCCCGGTTATTTTACCTTCAGCTACCTCTTCTGCATGGCTGGGACCTGTTATGTATACCAAATTATTCTTATAAATCCCTGGAAGATAGTTCTCCAAGGTTTCAATTATGAGTTTTGTTCCCCGTGATGTGGCAATAAATCCCTTAGTTAATACTCCGATGTTTGATAAACCCTCTCTGATATTCTCCACATCCAATATTTTTTTTATTGAATCAATAATATACGGAGAAGGAATTGCAATTAAAATGAAATCCTTATCTGAACAGACCTTTTTTAGGTCTGTATTGGCAACTATGTTCTTTGAAAGCGCTATTCTCTTGAGATATAAATAATTTTCATGTTTTTGATTGATATGATTAGCTAAATCTTGTTCATAACACCAAAGGTCTACATTATATCCTTTATCTGCGATGATTTTTGCCATGGCAGTGCCCCAGGCACCAGCACCAAGTATACCAATTTGTGATTGCTTACTTATAGACATTTATTTGCCTCAGAGAATTTATATTTTCTTTATACCGTTTTAATAAAAATTAATAAAGCAAATATAACAGAAAAAAGGCTTGCCAGGACTTATTAAGTAAATATTTGAAATGGTTGTGAAATGACAATTCATAAATTAGAAAGCATGAAAACACTTTCTAACAAGAGGCACTTTTAAAAAGCGACATTATAGAGCTTCTTGCAAAAATAACATTTTTGCAAGAAGCTCCTTAAATGGAAATTGCTAAATTATTATGGTATAAAGAATAAGTATTTTACTAACTTAATATATTTTGATTTTTGCAATTTCCTCTATAGTATAAATTTAAAATTAATGTTAAGGGGTCTTTAATGATCTACCTGGTGATGGGTGTAAGCGGCTGCGGCAAGACATGTATCGGCTCTCTCCTGGCAAAAAAGCTGGGATTGCCTTTGTATGATGCGGACGATTTTCACTCCACAGCAAATATAAAAAAGATGAAAGCCGGTATTCCGCTTAACGATGAAGACCGTCGGCCTTGGCTCCAGGTTATCTCCAAAAAAATACCCGGCTGGCAAAAACAGGGCGGTGCCGTACTTGCCTGTTCAGCACTTAAACGCCGATATAGAACTGCGCTTAACAGGGCAGCCAGCGGAAGAATGTATACCATATATTTGAAAGGATCTTATCACCTTATTCTTAGCAGAATGAAAAAGCGAAAACATATGTATTTCAAAACAGATCTACTGGCAAGCCAGTTTGCCGTATTGGAAGAACCGGAAGACGCGCTCACTGTTTCCATAAGCGGCACTCCACGGGATATTGTAAAAAATATCGCAACCAGGCTTTACACTCTCATATATGAAGTTGATATATAAAAAATCTATTCATTTATAAGGAGGGAATATGTTATATCCGCGGCCCAGCGAAACCAGAGAAGTAAAAAATATTTCAGGTATCTGGAAATTCCAGGCGGACCCCGGCAATGAGGGTTTTGCTAAAAAATGGTTTGAAACAGGCCTGCTTTCACCGTGCTTTATGCCTGTTCCTTCTATTTATAACGATATTACTCAAGAAATAAAACCGCTATTACAGCTGGTACTCGGATCCGGGTAGACTGGAATTGATTTCACTTCAGCTAGAAAAGGATTTGAAAAACTGGTATAATACCTTTAAAAAACCTATCCTGGTAAGCGAATTCGGTGCCGATGCTCTTGCCGGACTGCATGCGGATCCGCCGCTCATGTTTTCGGAAGAATATCAGGCAGGCATGATAGATGAATTCCAAAAAGTAATCGACAACCTGCCCTTTGTCACCGGAGAACACATCTGGAACTTCGCGGATTTTATGACCCCGCAGGAGGTAAGAAGAGTAATCGGCAACCGCAAAGGTATTTTTACCAGACAGAGACAGCCCAAACTGGCAGCCCATTTTTTAAAAAAGCGCTGGAAAACCAAACCGTCATTTAAAAAACAACAAGAAAAATGGAATAAATAATTACTTGAGGAAATTGCAAAACTCAAAATATATTAAGTTAGTAAAATACTTATTCTTTATACTATAATAAGTTAGCAATTTCCATTTTAGGAGCTTCTTGCAAAAATAATATTTTTGCAAGAAGCTCTATTTTTTAAACAAATCTGAATTTTCTGCTTGACAATTAACTCGTTAGCCCTTACAAACAAAATAGACTTCCCTCATGAAAAGGTGAAATATGTATTTCCTGCCTAAACAGAATTTACATATCTTACTCAACAAGCTGAATAATAAATATACCGTCTACATACCTGAGAAGAAAAATAATACTCTTTACTATACTCTCTTTGCTTCAGATGATGATACCTATACCATCAATGAAGTGCGGGCATGTGAACCCTTAAAGGCCTTCTTTTTAAAAGCTAGAGAAAAGGTCTCCGAAAATTTTAAAGCAGGTGCTCCATCGGATCATGTAAAACCTCTCTGCATCGTCGGGGCCAAAGCGTGCGATCTTAAAGGTTTTAAGGTACAGGATTATGTATTCCTGACTGATGAATTTTCAGACCCGTTTTATAGGCGCATGAGAGAAGAAAATCTCATTATTTCCGCCGATTGTTCCACTACAATAGATACCTGCTTTTGCATGGCCTTGGGTTTAAAGCCTTATCCTGAAAATAACTTTGATCTGAATCTTTCTCTCATAGAGAACGGATGTATGGTTGAAGTGGGCTCGGATAAGGGTGAAGCGGTTGTAAAGAACAATAAAGAACTGTTTCAAGAAGTAACACAAGCACAGAAACTAAAGCGGCAGCAGATAAGGAACCATGTACAGAAAGAAGTACAAAAAAATATAAAAAAACACGGTATCCCCCTGGAGGGTACTTTAAAAAACCGGATTAAAAAGAACTATTCAGACAAATTCTGGAATCGAGAAGCCAAAACCTGTGTTGAGTGCGGGGCCTGCAACACGATCTGCCCCACCTGTCATTGTTTTTTGCTTTACGATCAGGGTGATGCCAAAAAAATGGCCCGCTTAAGGATATGGGACTCATGTATGATCAAAGATTTTGCCACGGTGGCGGGGGGAGCAAATCCGCGACCCAAGCTCTGGATGCGTCTGCGCAACAGATTTGAAAAGAAGTTTGACTTTTTTCCCAAAGTATTGGGTATTAACGCCTGTACGGGCTGCGGCCGCTGCATTACAGCCTGTCCGGCCAAAATTGATATTAGAAAGGTATTGGGGAGGCTCGCAGGCATTGCACGATAACTCAAACCCCTATGCGATAATTAAAACCAAGGTTCTCCAAGTTATAACGGAAACTCCGGCCATTAAAACCCTGCGCTTAAAACCGGAAATCCCCTTTTCCTTTAACACAGGGCAGTTTATAGAACTCACCGTACCCGGCGTGGGCGAAGCCCCTCTTACTCCCTCATCCGACCCTGCCAAGCATGATGAAATCGAAGTCACCATCATGCGCGTGGGAAGGGTAACTGAAAAAATCCACCAGCTTAAAAAAAGCGATACTGTGGGTATAAGAGGACCCTTTGGTTCGGGATATCCCATAGAGCTCTTTAAGGGTAAAGAGGTAATAGTAGTGGGCGGCGGCTGCGGATTTGCTCCGGTTCGCAGCCTGATGTATAGCCTTTTTGCTATGAGCAGCGAATTGAAAAAGCTGTTATTCAGAGGCGGATGTAAAACTCCCCAGGATTTTTTATTTAAAGAAGAACTCATTGGCTGGACAAAGCAAAAGGGATTGGATGTAAGGCTTACCGTAGACAAAATTGAGAAAAGGGGTGACTGGAAGTATAACGTGGGTCTGGTTACCACAATTCTGGATGATTTGAAGGTTGACAAAAAACAAGCCCTTGCCATTATCTGCGGCCCGCCCATCATGATGAAATTCTGTACCAAAAAACTATTGGAACTTGGTTTTAATGAAAAACATCTTTATCTTTCTATGGAAAAAAATATGTCCTGCGGTATCGGCAAGTGCGGACACTGCAGGATCGGCACCTATTATGCCTGCAAAGACGGACCGGTATTCAGGTATGATACCATAAAAAATAATGAAGATATATGGGAGTAACGAATATCATGCATACGAGTGCTGAACAGTTTCATCACGGAAGGCTCAATACAGATCCCAAGGCAGACAGTCAAAAAAGGCTGTTTATTGATCTGGATGTATGCGGGAGCGGTGAGTGCCCGGGATGTAACTTAAAGTGTAGTTACTTTTACCACGAAAATAACAACGGCATCTACTCTGTAGCCGAACTGGCCACTTTTGCTTCGGTCTGCCGAAAATGCGAAGAACCACACTGCGTAAATGCCTGCCCCGTAGAAGCACTTGAGCAACAAGAGGATAAAGGAAAAATTCTGGTACGCCACGCTATGCGCTGTATCAGCTGTAAATCCTGCTCGCATGCCTGTCCCTACGGAACCATTTATCCTGAAAACCTGCCGTTTTTAATTCACAACTGTGATTTCTGTCTGGACCGCAGAGATAAAATGAATGAGCCTCTGTGCCTGGCATCCTGCCCGTTAGGGGCTTTAAAACTGGTTTCAGGTAATAAAGAATTGGACGAGAACACCTTTTTAGTAGGCGATAATTTAATAGTACATTCAACACATTGGCAGTATGAAAAAGCTTAAACACTCTAGGTAAGGAATGTAAGTATGGGTATTACCACAAAAGCACTGTTAAAATCACTCTGGGTTTTTCATCTCTCCACAGGAAGCTGCAATAACTGTGATATTGAAGTTTTAGACTGTCTTACCCCGCGCTTTGACATAGAGCGTTTCGGGATGAAGCTTGTTGGGAGCATACGCCATGCGGACGTACTTTTGGTTACAGGTTCCTGCAACAGAAAGTCGGCCGAGAGATTAATCAGTTTATACAAAGAAGCACCCCAACCCTGTCTCGTTGTAGCCATCGGCGAGTGCTCCATGTCCAGAGGAATATTCATGCCCAGCTATAACTGCCCCAGACCGCTCGATTCACTTGTACCTGTCAGTGCCTACATACCCGGCTGTCCGCCTAAACCGGAGGCTATTATTTCAGGAGTGGTAAAGCTCATCCAAAAGATAAAGGGAAAATAATGAAACGCAAACAGGTATTACAAGATTTAACTACTCGCTTTAAACAGGATATTCTTGAAGTTTTTGATAAATCAAAAACAAGAGTCTATATAGAAATTCGTCCTGAGGCAATTATTCCGATTGCTCGTTATATCTTCAAAGACCTGGATGCACGATTTAATATTGCCTCAGGAATCGACACGCGCAAATTTATAGAAATCCTCTATCATTTTACATTTGAGGAGTTAGCCCTGTTGATTTCTCTGCGGGTAAAACTGGATCGGGCAAAACCGGCCATCGATTCGTTAACACCCGTATCTGAGGCGTTTAACTGGATTGAGCGGGAAATGCACGAGCTGCTCGGTATCCAATTCAAAGGGCATCCCGGGCTCAAGCGCCTGCTGCTTTCCGATAAATGGCCCAAAGGTGTTTACCCCTTACGCTGTGATTATAAGGAGTGGGATAAAACTGCGATCCGCGACAGAGGTGTAAAATGAAGAAGACCATTATTCCCATAGGCCCCTATCATCCCCTGCAGGAAGAACCCGAATTCTTCATGCTCACCGTGGAAGGTGAGACCGTAGTGGATGTGGATGTGCAGTTAGGTTACAATCATAGAGGCATAGAAAAGCTTTCCGAATTAAAAACCTTTGATCAAGCAACCTTTGTTATTGAAAGAATTTGCGGCATCTGTTCCACCAGCCACCCTTTTGCCTATACACAGGCGGTCGAAGATATCGGAGGCGTGGAAGTGCCCATGCGTGCCAAATACATCCGTACAATTATCGCTGAAGGCGAAAGAATTCATTCCCACATGCTTTGGCTGGGTTTGGCCGGCCATTTTTTGGGCTACAACACCGTTTATATGTGGGTGTGGAAGCTGCGTGAAGAAATCCTGGATGTGATGGAGATAATATCGGGCAACCGCAATAACTATGCCATGTTTAAGCCCGGCGGTGTACGCCGCGACATTAACCCTGAAGATATCCCTCTGGTAATGAAAAAAATCGACAAGATCGTTCCCACCCTAAAAATGCTTTATAAAGCGGTAAGGGACGATCCTGTGATTCATGCCCGTACCAAAAAAATCGGTATACTTACAAAAGAGGAGTCCATTAATTTCAGCGCACTTGGTCCCACATCGCGTGCCTCGGGTGTAGCCCGTGATGTAAGAAAAGACACTGAGTACGGTGCCTATCTGGAAATGGATTGGGATATGATCGTAACCCACAACGGCGATGTGTTTGACAAGGTCGTAGTGCGCATACTGGAAATGCTTGAATCCATAAAAATTATCAAATACTGCCTTCTACATCTTCCCGATGGTGAGATCGATGTAAAAATAAAAAATATACCTCCGGGCGAAGGGATCGGTACACATGAAGCACCCAGGGGAGAAACCTTTCATTATGTAAGAAGCGACGGCAGCAACAGTCCGGTACGCCATAAAGTAAGAGCGCCCACGTTTATGAATTTACCCACATACAAAGCAACAATAAAGGGTGAAAAGATAGCAGATGCATCCATTATATTGGCCGCCATAGACCCCTGTTACTGCTGTACGGAGCGTATGTCAATAAGAAACACAAAGGGGGAGCGTCTGTTTGACGGTAAAGAGCTTATCAGGCTTTCTCAAGCCAAGACGCAGAAAGTAAAACAAAAACTGGGAGTAAAAGAATCGTCACTTGAAAAACTTGTACAGGGAAAGTTATGAAATTACCAAAAATAAGAGAACTGATAGAAGCAATTAAAGCGCTTATCGTGGGACCTTATACTACCAAGTTTCCCAAAAAACCTCATACTCCGTATAAAAGTTTCAGGGGACAGCCGCTATTTAACGAAGAGTACTGTGTGGGCTGTCTGGCCTGTGAACAAGTGTGCCCGGCTGAAGCCATAGACCACAAAGATATTAAAACCGGTAAAACAGCAAAAAGAATTATTTACCACTATACCGATACCTGTATTTTTTGCGGCGAGTGCGAAGCTGCATGTATTGCGGAGCATAAGGGGATAAAACTATCAAATGAATGGGACCTGGCCTTTTTCGACAGGAGCAAGGCCTTTGAGACTATAGAAAGGGAACTGGTGCTCTGTGAAATCTGCGGCAGCATAATTGCTGCTAAAAAACATATTCTGTGGATCGTGGAGAAAATCGGAGAGCTCAGCTTTTCCAATCCCACGCTCTATCAGACACGCCTTAAGGAGCTGGGGCTTATCGATGACAATCTTGTTGCTTCTATAAAAGATAACGCAAGAGACGATCGCATAAAAATACTGTGTGCTCACTGCCGCAGGCAGACTACATTAACCACAAAAAACAGCCGGACGGGAGGATAAAGCAAGCTATATGGATATTCTTATGACAGGCATATATGTACTTTTTTTCCCGGGCTTTTTTACGGTAGTGATCCTCGGACTCTTATCAAGCTGGATTGAGAGAAAGGTAACCGCCCGCATACAGTACAGAAAGGGCCCGCCGCTTTTACAACCCTTCTATGATGTGGTGAAACTTCTGGGCAAAGAAACCATTCTTCCCAAACAGGGCAATAAATTCGTGTTTATTATAGCACCCCTTATTGGTTTTGTGAGTATCAGCATCGTAGCTGTTATTTTGATGCTCCGACCCCTGCTTGCTACTTCATTTGTGGGCGATCTTATTGTAGTTGTCTATCTTCTCACCTTACCGTCTCTGGCCCTTATTATAGGGGGTGCTGCTTCGGGAAATCCATTGGCTTCTCAGGGTGCTTCCAGAGAAATCAAGCTGATTCTGGCCTATGAACTGCCCTTTCTGATTGTCATTGCTTTAATAGTATATAAAGCGGGCTTTAAAATAGACCTGCAGAGCCTCTCTGCAACCTCTGGGTTGGGAAGCGTTTCCGGAATTATGGCATTTATTATCGTGTTGTTATGCGTACAGGCGAAATTGGGTTTTACACCTTTTGATATTGCGGAAGCGGAAACAGAAATAATGAGCGGACCATATATTGAATACTCAGGGCCTCTGCTGTCCGTCTTTAAAATAACCCAAAGCCTGATGCTTTTTACACTTCCCATCTTTATGATCACCTTATTCTGGGGAGGAATCCAGTTCTACGGATGGGAACTGCTTTGGTTTATAATTAAGTATGTTGTAATCCTGGTACTGATTATTGTGATTAAAAATACAAATCCGCGAATACGGATAGACCAGGCTCTCAAGTTTTTCTGGGGATTTTGTACAATCACGGCTGTCACTGCCTTTGTGTTGGCAGTAATCGGCAATATATATGGTATTGCCTGGCTTTAATTAAAAAAGTAGCGAATAAATTTTTAAGAGGATGAGCATGAAAGTGGATGTACTTTTATTATTACTCAATATCTTCCTTCCTTTCGGCATAGCTTTGCTACTGTTTTTAATTCCCAAAAAAGTTAAGTGGGTGGCGGAATTTCTTACTCTGATCACAACTATTTTTTGTCTGGGCGCAGCCCTGCGCTTTTTTTTACTTGGCATCCAGGTAAAATTTACTCTGCTCTTATTTTCTATGGGTAACTTTGAGTTTGCCTTGGATATAGGCACCAACTCTTTGAGTTTATTCATGCTGCTTTTTACTGCCGGATTCGCTTTTTTAACCGCTCTCTATTCGCCTAAATATATGGCTGGCAAGGAAAAGAGAAAAGAATACTACATATTCCTCCTGATAGCTCTGGGCGGGGCCAGCGGTGTATTCGTTTCCAATCACCTTCTGCTATTATTGATTTTCTGGGAAATTGTTTCCATTGCACTCTACTTCCTTATTACAACCGGTGGGCCTGAATCAAAAACAGGAGCCACAAAAACCATGGCCATGATAGGAGCGGCAGACGGCTGTCTGCTCCTAGGCATCGGAATATTATGGTATTTAAGTCAATTATTATATATTGACGCCATCAATATTGTTATTAATAACTGGTTGGGAGCCATCTGTGTCATTCTGCTCTTAATCGGTGCCCTTACCAAAGCCGGTGCCATTCCCTTTCACACCTGGATTCCCAAGGCTTCCGAGAAAGCACCTGCCCCGGTAATGGCTTTCTTGCCTGCTTCGCTCGATAAACTCTTGGGGATATATCTTTTCTTTTTAATTGTCACACAGCTCTTTAAGCTGCCTTCGGGATTCACACTAACCTTTATGATAGTGGGAGTAATTACAATTGTTGCCGGAGTCATGATGGCGATCAAACAGCGGGAGTTCCCCAAAATTCTGGCCTACAATACCGTTAGTCAGGTTGGTTATATGCTGCTCGGTATGGGAGCGGGAGGCATACTGGGAATTGCCGGCTGTATGTTTCATATGCTGAATCATGCCATATATGAAACCTGTCTCTTTTTCTGCGCCGGGGCTGTAGAAAAGAAGACAGGAACCAACGAATTAGAAAAAATGGGAGGGTTAGCTAAAGTTATGCCTATAACCTTTATCTGCTGTCTTATAGCTGCACTCTCTATTTCGGGTGTTCCTCCTTTCAATGGTTTCGTGTCAAAATGGATGATATATCAGGCAACAATCGCCAATCAAAATCCGTATATGTTGATATTTCTCATAATCGCCATGTTCGGCAGCGCCTTAACCCTAGCTGTGATTATTAAGCTAATTTATTCCGTGTTTCTGGGAAAAGCTGGAGCAGCCTCCAAGAAAATTAAAAAAGATGTGGGTATTTCCATGCAAATTCCCATGCTTGTGCTGGCTGTTCTCTGTATTCTCTTTGGCGTATGGTACCAGCTGCCCCTCTCTCAATTTATAATGCCGGCTATGCAGGAGACCCAGGCTGCATTCCAACCTCTGGGAAGCTGGGATTCACTGCTGGCAGTTATCCTTATCGGCGGAGGATTATTAATCGGACTTTTTATCTATTTATTGGGCCGTATGGTAAAAAAAGCGCGCACTGTACCAAGCTTTATCGGGGGCGAGACAATCGAGACCGAATCAGCGCGCGTGGTGGGAACGGATTTTTACAACTCAATTGAATCCATGAAACCCCTTAAGGGTATTTATAATATCCAGAATAAAGGTGCTTTGGATCCTTATAATTGGTTTGGTAAAATCGGTTTACTCTGCTCGAA
Source organism: uncultured Spirochaetaceae bacterium (assembly GCA_964514135.1). GTDB lineage: Bacteria > Spirochaetota > Spirochaetia > SZUA-6 > RPPD01 > JAFGGG01. The sequence goes on from CAZEPL010000042.1 coordinate 22,058, forward strand.
TATATTAAAAAAGATCCATAATGGAATCCTCCCCTTTTATGTGTTCTGGACTCTGTTGGGAATGGGAGTATTAATATTACTATTTATTATTTTATAGAAAGCCTTAAGAAGCATGAAAAGAGGTAATATAAATGGGAATTGAACTGATTATGATAATAATCCTCATTTTTATTCTGCTGGGTGCCATAATCGCCGTAGAAATAAAGGATCTGCTTTCCGCGGTTATTTCCATCGGTGTGGTAGGATTCGGTATCAGCATCGCCTTTTTATTCTTGCAGGCCCCGGACCTTGCCATTGTGCAGATAGCGGTGGAAACGGTGCTGCTTGTTCTTTTAATCCGTGCCACCATCAGACGCGATGTTAAATCCACCCACTCTCATATCAATTGGGCAGGGCTTATATGTGTCGTGGTTCTGTGCCTGGCATTAATCGGATTCGGGTTTTTCGCCATGCAGGAGCTGAAGTTCGGAGAGCCTGCCATATCCAAAATTCAGGCAGCCCCTTCCAATCACTATTTAAAAGAGGGTCTTTCCGAAACCGGCTCTGCTAACATTGTCACATCGGTAATCCTGGATTACAGGGCATACGATACATTGGGAGAGGCAACCGTATTGTTTACAGCTATTATCGGAGCCCTGGCAATTTTAAGGGGAATAGCGCGTAAACAAAAAGGAGGCAAGTAATGAACGGGATGTCGCCTATTGTGCAAACCGTAGCACGCTTTGTAAAAGTATTTATCCTCCTTTATGGTATATATCTGACATTGATCGGCCATCTTACCCCCGGCGGAGGTTTCGCCGGCGGGGTTGTGATCGCCAGTCTTTATATTATGTTAACGTTAGCTTACGGTAAAAAGTTTGCTTTAAAGTTTTTTCCACGCAGGTTGGCAGGAAGTCTGGACAGTGTGGGCGCACTCATATTCCTGGTTGTGGCCTGTTTGGGCTTTGGCTTCGGCGGCATATTCTTTGCCAACTTTTTAGAAAAAAGTTACCCGGGTGCCGAGTTCTCCCTGTTAAGCGCGGGTACCATCCCGATCAGTAATATTGCCATCTGCATCAAAGTGGCTTCGTCATTATTCCTGGTTTTTATAATAATGGCAGTGGCCCGGATTATAGATAAAAAAGACGGCAGCAAAGAATTCAAACAGGACGAAGAGGAGGAGTAGGTTATGATATTTCCACTCTGTTTTGCTTTATTTGTGGTCGGCCTCTATTGTGTACTCACTAAAAAAAATGTGATTAAAATTGTGATCGGGCTGACTATTATGGAATATTCGGTTAATCTGTTTCTCGTACTTCTGGGTTATAAAAAGGGGGCTAGCTTTAGTGATGTACAGGCCCCTATAATCGAACCGGTTACCAATCTGGATGATTTTTTTATGAAAGCCGTAGATCCTCTGCCGCAGGCCATGGTACTTACCTCTATTGTTATCGGTTTGGGAGTAACCGCATTAGCCATAGCGATCTGTATCAGACTTTACCAGAGATACGGAACTTTCGATATTTCTAAAATGAGGAGATTAAAAGGATGATTGAGCTGCTGCCCCTTTTTATAGCAATTCCCCTGGGTGGAGCCTTTCTCATTACCCTTACCGCCTGGAAACTGAAACGCCTGGCAGATATTTTGGGTGTATGCGCTAGCCTGCCGCTCCTGGTGCTTGCGCTGCTGTGTATTGGCAACCGTGGAGTATATCATATTGGTGCCTTCCTGGCACCTCTGGGTATAAACCTGGTACTGGACGGTTTTAGCATCATTCTGCTTGTTATTGTAAACGTAATCAGTTTTATGGCTATTCTCTATTCCATTTCGTATATGGAACAGTATACTGCCAAATATAAATACTACGCCCTGTTCCTGCTTATGGTAGGCGGTATGAACGGTGTGGTCTTAACCGGCGATATGTTCAATCTGTTTGTATTTCTGGAAATCGCTTCAATCGCTTCTTATGCCCTGGTAGCCTTCGGCTGTGAACACGAAGAGCTGGAAGCCTCTTTTAAATATTTGGTGCTGGGCAGTATCGGATCCACCTTTATTCTATTGGGAGTAGCTGTACTTTACGGACTCACAGGATATTTAAATATGGCCAGTATCGCGCAGGCAGTGGCTTCTATGGAGAAAACATGGCTCTTCTCTTTTGCCTCGGTATTATTCTTAGTGGGATTTGGTATCAAAGCGGCACTGGTACCCTTTCATCCCTGGCTTCCGGACGCGCACCCTTCGGCACCGGCACCGATTTCAGCTATGCTTTCCGGTGTATTAATTAAAGCACTCGGTGTCTATGCCATAACCAGAGTGGTTTTCAATGTACTCGGAGCAACTTCGCTTTTTGGAATTATTATCATGGTATTGGGAGTGCTTTCCATGACGATCGGCGTATTTCTGGCAGTAGGCCAATGGGATTTCAAGCGCCTACTCGCCTACCACAGCATAAGTCAGATGGGATACGTGGTTTTAGGTCTTGGACTGGGCATGTTTATTATAGCCAATAAGGGCCCCACTTTAGTAGCCGGTATGGCCATTTTTGGCGGTCTTTTCCATCTGGCAAATCATGCAGTATTTAAATCACTGCTCTTTTTGTGTTCGGGTTCGGTTGAATACCAGACCGGGACCAGACAGCTCAAAGAATTGGGAGGGCTTCAAGAAAAAATGCCTGTTACCCGTGTGAGCTGTACCATCGCCTCATTATCTATTGCGGGAATTCCACCCTTAAACGGATTCTGGAGTAAGCTTATTATAGTGATTGCCACGGTTCAAGCTGCATTTTTATACCCAAGCATGCTTATCCTCACTGCGATTACTATTCTTGTAAGTTTTGTAACCTTAATTTCATTCTTAAAAGTACTGCGTTATGTATTCTTAGGAGAGCTGCCGTCGCTCTTTAAAAATATCAAAGACTCAAGCTTATTTATGTGCGCTTCACTTGTCATGCTCTCCCTGCTCTGTATAAGCATGGGATTACTGCTTATTCCCGGTTTACGCAGTGTGGTGTTTGATCCGGCGGTGGAGGTATTAAAACAAGGCCTGGACTATGGGAAACAGATCCTCACAGGCTTATAAGATAAAACCTCAGTTTAGGAGGATTAGGTGTTACGAAGAATATTAGTGTTTGTGTTCGCGTTTATTACGTGGTATTTAATTACCTGGCCCTATGACTTTTATTCAGGGGCTTTCGATCTGCAGATTACTATTGCGGGAGCAGTGGTTTCACTCATGTCTGCTCTCATATTAGGAGAGGTGTTTACATCCACTAAGCATAAACATAATATCTTCTACCGCCTGTTCTGGGGCATAGTATATATACCCGTACTTTTTTATTATATTATACTTGCCAACCTGGACGTACTTTACCGCATTATTCATCCTAAACGCCCCATAAATCCCGGTATTGTGAAAGTGAAAACCGACTTAAAAAATATTACCGCTAGAACCGTACTTGCCAACTCCATCACCCTGACACCTGGCACCCTGACTGTGGATATAATAGACAAGGGCATTCTCTACGTACACTGCATTAACCTGCAGGAGACAGATATTAAACATACTACGGAGAAAATTGTACTGCGTTTTGAAAATATTTTAAAAAAGGTCTTTGAATAGCAAGGAGCATTTGCATGGATATAACGATACAAGTTTTTCTGGGTATTTTATTAGTATGCTGTTTTTTCTGTCTTTTTCGCATTTTACGAGGCCCTTCAGCCCCGGACAGAACAGTAGCCATTGATATTTTAGGTATTGTAATTGTAAGCTTCTGTGCATTAATGGCCGTGATTACAGGCAAAGATTTCTTTATAAATGTGGCCATAGTCTGGTCTTTGGTCAGTTTTATCGGCACACTGGCGCTCGCCAAATACCTGCAGGGGAGGGACTTCGATGAATGAGATAATTGCTTATATTTTAATGGGCATTGGTGTGGGTTTCAATTTTTTCGGCTGTCTGGGTCTTATTCGTTTTCCCGATATCTACAACCGCCTGCAGGCCGGTACCAAGTGTGTAACCCTGGGTACCATCTTTATCCTGTTGGGAGTTATGATCTTCTTCGGCTTTACGGGAACCAGCAGTAAAGCCCTGCTCTGTCTGCTTTTTATTCTGATCACCTCCCCCACCGCAGCTCATGCGATTTCCAAAGGCGCGCACAGAGCGGGTGTGGCTTTGTGGAAAAAGAGCGTGGTGGATAAATATAAAGAGGACAAAGAAGGGACGAAGGGTTAATTTCTTGGTATTTTAGCAAACGTTTCTTTATTCTTTTTTTGGAACCACAGATTATTTTTTTATTACACAGATAGGCTAAATTAATTTTAATCTGTTAAATCATTAAAAATCTGTGTTTTCCTTTTTATGGAATTAGAACTAATCAATAATAGTAAGGAGATTTATTCGACACAATATTACTATGGATTCATTAAAAAACCAATTAAAAGCACTCATTAAAGGAAAAACAGCACTCGTGGGTATGGGCAATATCTTAAAGGCCGATGACGGCGCGGGATCTCTGCTTATTCAAAACCTTTGGGGTAAGGTGAGTGCAGAGCTCTTCGACGCCGGAGTTACACCGGAAAACTACCTTGGGCCCATAAGTAGAATTAAACCTAAAACAGTGATTATAATTGACGCGCTGCATTTTAATGAACCGCCGGGGACTGTAAGATTATTTAGAGAAACCGATTTTACCACACTAAGCTTTTCAACCCATCCTATGAATCCGGAGTTTTTTATTAATTATCTAAAAGACGAATGTACAGCCAATATCGCATTTTTAGGTATTCAACCGGGCAATGTAAGTTTAGGTGGAGAAATGAGCAGCAGCGTTAAAAAAGCGCTGGCCGAACTTGAAAAGCTCTTCGAACTTCTTCTTCCTCAGACTGACGATTAAATCCTGTCCTGAAAAATCATTATTATCATACCGTCAAATGCTATTTCATAATTGTTTTTTTTAGCATATTTTTTCAGTAATTGATATTCCATTATTCCTTGATGTGAGAAATGAGAAGCAATTATTCTCGATTTATTATCTATGATTCCATAATCTCTCATCCTTGTTATATGTTTAACAAACGACTCCGCCGATAAATGATCTTTTCCTTTATATCCGATACCATAGGTATGGTCTAATATGACTATATCAAAATAATCATTTTTCAATTCATTCCATGTTTCATCAAGAAAATCCGAAGTATCAAGACCATAAAAAATCGATACGTTATTTATCATTATTTTATATAAAAGTGAACCAACAGCTCTATCGTGATTTGCCACATATGCTTTTACTTTATAGTCTCCGATATTAATCTCTTGTGTGTTTTCTATTTTATTAAATTCAATTTTTAACATATCACACAGTTTTTCATAACTATTATCAGCCATGGGTAGTTTATTTCTTATTATTTCTTTTATTATTTCAATTGTCCTTTTTGATCCTATAATTTTAAGCTTATTTTTTATTTCTGTTCCATAATCTGATTGTCTTGCTATTAATTGTGATACATCAAAATGATCGGAGTGCGGGTGTGTTATTAAAATATATTTAATATTCGAGAGATCACATTTATGCATAAATGCAGCTGTTTGAACATCAGGCCCTAGATCTATGAGCAATTCGGAATTGATCATTATTGATGATCTCTTGCGAAGATTCTTTTTTCGTTTTTTTCTTGCCAGTTTGCAATGTACACATTCACAAAATGCTACAGGCATCGAGGGATCAGCAGAGGTGCCTAAAAATATTAATTCCATTTTATTTTTCTTCATAAATTGTTTTCTCGATTATTTTAGTAATATAATATTCCTTTGAACAGCTTGCCGTAAATGGCACGGATGTTACGTTAGAAGCGAAACGACTGCAAAATCTTATGCCTTAGGTAAGGCTGCCGCAATTGCATATTATAAAACATTATCCCAATTAAATACTTCTTCGCATTTTTTATATTCTATAATATTATTAATTTCTGTGTTTCCAAATAAATCCATATAGTGTAATTTATCATTTTTAGAATAATATGAAATTATAATTCTATTTAATTTTTTATTTTGATACTTAATCAGTAATTTGTACAGAATATGTCCATCGACTGTTTTTACTAATTTATTATCTCTATGCGCAGGATATTTATTTAAAAATTCTTCTGACATAAATTTAGATGAGCCGAAAGCAATTCCGTATATTAATAAATCACCAAGATTTATAGATCCATCATAAAAGAAATCAATATTATAAACACTTTGATTAAATTTATTTATTTTATCGATTCTATATAATTTTTCCAGGCCATTTGTTCCAAATAAATATCTATATTCAAATTCATTTCCATTATAATGTTCTAAAATTACATTTTTAATTTCATCCAATGGTAATCGAAAACAACCATGTAAATGGATGGGATTCAGTGATGTATCCAAAATAGTATCAAAATTCGTAGTAAATATTAATTTCTTATCTTTTATTGATTCAAGAATATATGATCCAATTTTATTCCTTAGCTCCTTTATTTTTGATTTCAGTAAAATATCTTCATTTATTACGTGGTACCAATAATTATATAAGATATAAATATAAAACTTTATATCATTATTACAATTTTTATCAAATAAATGTTTACTGACCCATCTCTCAAAACCTAATTGCGATATTTCATTATAATTTACTTTCAAATATTCCATAGCTTCATCATGAGATTTTTCAGTCTCCTTATCTATATGGAAGTACTTAAGATAATTAAGCAATATTCTCTTATGTTTTTCGCATTAACAAAATCAAAAATGAATTCATTACAATCTAAATATCTATTTATTTTGATAGCTGATTTATCTTTTATTTTTGATAGCACAGCAATCGTTAATCCATTTCCATATAAAAAAGAATTATATTTTGACATTTAGTATTCCACTGCTTAATACCACACCATATTTCCCCTCACAGCACCATATAGAGGGGAACCTAGCAAAATCAAAAAAATTTCTTACCCATCCCGGTTTTTTCAACCTAATTCTATAAAATGTAAAGAGTTGGGTCAAATGAAAAAAAGCGTATTTTTTTATTTTTTTTTGAAACACTATACCTGTTCAGGGTGTATTGTTATAGAAAGCACCATATAACAGTAAAGGAGCTGATAGCTGCCGTCCTTTGTAGAGAAATACCGTTAAGGCCTATGTTTTCCCCCGCTCCTAAACATTACCTTTTACTTGTAATGATATTTAATTTTCCGGCTGTACTTTTTTAAGCGCTCGTGAAAAGGGAGTAGCACAAGCTTTGGTCTATTTAGAACGCGTATTTTACTCTCTCTTTCTATAGACCACTTATAGCTTAATATTTTTTTTATAAGTAATTTTCTTCACCACCTCAAACCAAGCAATACTGATTATTCCAAGCGAGAGAGCAATTATAAGATCAAAAAAATGAAGACCCTTGAAATGAAATAAATCCTGCAGAAAAGGAACATAAATCACAAGCCCAAGAAATAATAAAGCTCCTCCGGCCACATAAAATAAAGCAACATTCTTTTCTTTTATAAGGGTAAAGATCGACTTGCTCCAGCTCCTGTTTACCATTATCAAACATAAATTGGAAAAGATCAAGGTTGCGAATGCCAAAGTTTTTGCCTCTATCAACCGCATATCAGGATTAAGATTTTGTATACGCCCGATAAAAAGACCCAACAGATAAGCACCTAAGACAGCGGCTAAAGAGAATACTCCCTGCAGTATACTCAGCAATAAGCTTCTTTTATTAAAGAGCGGCTCTTTGGAATCCCGCGGCTTTCTTTGCATAATGTCTTTCTCCGGGTTTTCCGCTTCGAATACAATTGTACAGGCAGGGTCGATTATTAATTCCAAAAATACGATATGTACCGCCGACAATAATTCGATAGGCCACTTTAACAATAAGGGAATAAGCGTCGCACCAGCAATCGGAATGTGCACGCTGATGATATAAGACATGGCTTTCTTTAAGTTGTCAAAGATCTGCCTGCCCTGTTTTACGGCCGATACAATTGAGGGGAAGGAATCATCAAGTAAAACCAAAGAAGCTGCTTCTCTGGCCACATCGGTCCCTCTCTCCCCCATGGCTATACCAATATGTGCTGATTTTAAAGCAGGGGCATCATTCACTCCGTCACCGGTCATTGCCACAACTTCTCCGTTGGCTTTTAACGCCTCTACAATTTTCAGCTTTTGCTCCGGCACTACACGGGCAAAAATATTTACTTTTGTTACTTTTTCTTTCAATTCCTCCATGGGCATAGCGTCTAATTCAGGTCCGGTCATCACATATTCACAGTCTTTCAATCCGATTTGCTGCGCAATATTCCGGGCGGTAATCGGATAATCACCTGTAATTATTATCACACGGATTCCCGCGTTATGACATTCCTTAACAGCGGTGGGTACCGTCTGCCTGATAGGATCCTCCAATCCTGCCAGCCCGATAAATTTAAATTCGAAATCATGCTGCTGTTCAGGAAGAGTGGTTTTGGAAAAAGTTGCCTTGGCAACTCCAATCACACGCAAGCCTTCAGTCGCCATACGGGTAATACTATTTTCGAGTAGGGATTTTTTTCCATCATCCAGATGGCAGAGATCGGCTATAGCCTCAGGTGCTCCTTTAGCAGCGATTATATACGAACTGCCGTCAAGCGATTCCCACACATGAGACATGGCGAGCAAGTCGTGGGAAAGGGGATACTGCTGAACAATTTTCCAATCCTCGTGCAGGTGTTCGGTATGGATAAGTTTTACCTGCCCTAAAGCTTTAAAAGCCTTTTCCATAGGGTCAAAAGGATCCTTCTGGCTGGCAAGTATTCCATATTCTATCAACTCATGAAATTCTTCCGGTATATCCATTTCTTTGTTACCCAGGATATTAAACAGCTTTCCTTTCATCATTAATGTTTTAATGGTCATTTTATTTTGGGTAATGGTACCTGTTTTATCAGAACAAAGTACAGTGGCCGCACCCAGTGTTTCTACCGCCGCTACTTTTCTGGTGAGTACTTTTTTCTTGGAAATTCTCCATGCACCTAGAGCTAGAAAAATGGTAAGTACGACCGGAAATTCTTCCGGCAGCATAGCCATAGCCAGTGTAATACCGGATAATACTCCTTTTATCCAATCGCCGATTACTACACCGGAAAATACAATTATAAAAGCACACAAAAAAACTGCGAATGTAAAAATTGTTCTCACCAGTTTTCCCGTTTCCTTTTGTAGCAGAGTCTTTTCTTCTGTTACCTGCTGCAGGGCTTTTCCGATTTTCCCAATTTCCGTGTCCATGCCAGTTCTCTTAACAAACGCTACTCCCTGACCGCTTACCAGCATAGTACCGGAAAACAAAGACGCTATATCGTCTCCACCGGGCCGCTGCATTCCTGATTTTATTTCCGCCGGTTTTTTCCTCACCGCAACCGATTCACCGGTCAGCAGGGATTCGTCCACTGTGACATTTCCCCCCCAGACAAGCACAGCATCCGCGGGAACCCTGTCCCCTTCCTTCAAGATAATAATATCGTCAACCACCACCTCTTTGCCCGGAATCCTTATTTTTTCACCATCCCGAATTACCAAAGCCCTGGGACTGGACAAATCTCTCAGCGCTTCAAGCGCCTTTTCGGTTTTTCCCTCCTGATAAATGGAGATACCGATTATGACAAACACGAATCCCAAAAGCATAAGCGCTTCCTGGGTATTGCCCATGAATAAATACAGGCTTCCGCACGCGATTAAAAGGATGAACATGGGTTCTTTTACTACTTCAAAAACAATATGAAATATAGTCCGCTTTTTAGTAGTAGGCAGCTCGTTATAGCCGTATTTCTTTAATCGGGTTTGATATTCATTTTGGCTGATACCCCTCAGCTTTTTAATGTCCTGTTCTGTATACATGAATACCTCTAGTTAGACTTAATCCGGTATTTTTAAATATTATAAAACACATCCGAATCTTTTTTACAAGTAAAAAAACCTCAAAAAGTTCACAGATTTAGTACAATAATAGAGCTTCTTGCAAAAATAACATTTTTGCAAGAAGCTCCTAAAATGGAAA
>CAZEPL010000043.1:0-11007 GCA_964514135.1 uncultured Spirochaetaceae bacterium
AGGAATCCAAGGCATTATCCGCTATCTTAATCAGCTTCCCGAACCTGAAACTCAAAACCTTTATATCGCGCGTTACTACTGTCCGCCGCATGACGACATTCGCAATGTTGACTACCAAACCGAACGGCTCTTTTATACGCGCTCCAACGGGCTGATCATCGATAAGATCCGCAACGAGATCGAACGCCTTTATCCGCAGAAGAAAATTGTTTCGGACCAGCAGGCGCTTAAAGAAAAATATCTGCTGTTAGCGCTTCTGCTTTATGAAAGCGCCACTCATACCAACACGTCCGGTGTGTTTAAAGCGTATCATAAGGGTTTCGGCGGGCATAACGGCGACGCGCTAACACGCATCTTGGCGCGCATAGAGTTGAAACCGCCGGTTTTAATAGACTCAGCCTTATCTCATAAGGTATTTATGCAGGACGCGAATAAGCTTGTGTGTTCGGATGACGCGCGGAACACGCGTTTTGATGTTGTGTATCTTGATCCCCCGTACAACCAGCATCAGTACGGCAGCAACTACCATCTGCTTAATACCATTGCCAAATGGGACAAGCTGCCTGTAAACATGACACAGCTAAAAAACGGAAAGCTGGTGGACAAGGCCGGTATCAGGAAGGATTGGATAACAACCCGCTCTTCCTACTGTTACAAAGAGACTGCGGTCCGGGCCTTCGGGGATCTGCTCTCGAACGTGCGCGCACGATTTATACTCTTAAGCTACAGTACGGAGGGCATTATCCCTTTTGCCGAGTTGTATGATCTATGTGCAAAGTCGGGTTGTGTGGATCTGGTGACAAACGAGTATACCAAGTACCGCGGCGGCAGACAGAGTTTGCAGCGGCTCAACAATAATATTGAGCTTGTGTTAATTATTGATACCGGAAGGAAACATAATCAGCGTGATTCAAAAAAAGTGGATGAAGTATTATTACGTAAAAGATTCAGCCTGCAGTTGAAAAAGCGTTACCGCAGGGAACTGCTGCAGCGGGAGTTCGTGCTGGAAGAGTCGGCGGAGTATCTTGTATTTGAAAGTAATGGCAACAGATATACAATTCCCACCAAGGCTTTTTTTGAATTGGAGAATGACGACTCGTTAACAGGCATTTCCTTTGCGGATATGCGGCTGTTAATACATAAGTTGCAGATGTGCCAATGCAGGGACAAGCAGGAAGAGTTGGAGCAGCTTATGGAAATTATCGATAACGGAAAAAAGAATAAAGAATATTTTATTAAACAGATTCCCCCTTCCTTGCGAAAAATAGCTCACAAAAAGTATACATCCATTTTCACAGAATGGTTGGGGCGGATAAGGCGGCTGGAGAATACCCACAAGCCGTTGTTTGCCGTAATAAAAAACAGTATTGATGAGATAGAGTGTCTGGCACACAAACGGTTTGAGGGGTGAGGGGAATTGGTGATGTGAAGTGGCGTTTGGGGGAGTTTTTGGGTTTCTTTTTCTAAATTCGACCTTTATGTCCGACTTAAAGCCTCTCTTCCCAATCTACAAAGTTCAACTTCCTTCTCCATACCCCCCGCCATCACTTGCTTATACCGCTGCTTCGACTTCCTGGCTTGCAGCGGCAGTTTATCCTCACGGCATCGTTCTTTAACATCATATTGTCCAAAGGACTTTTTACAGCAATACCAGGTTTTTTCATTACATGAGTATAAATCATAGTTGTTTTAACATCCTTATGGCCTAATAATTCCTGGACAATTCTGATGTCATACCCCGCTTCCAATAAATGAGTAGCGAAGCAATGGCGAAAGGTATGACAACCCACATGTTTTACTATTCTTGCCAGCTTTACCGCTATATACAGCGATTTTTCCTTGTTACTTCAAAAAAGAGTGTTAAAAAATGCAAGATTTATGATAATATACAAGCAAATATGCAGATATTGAGGTAATAAACATGCATAATCGTAGTATAGTAAGCTGTTTGGAGGTGATATCCAACAAAATTGCAGGCTATGTACACCGATATCTGACATATCTGCGGTATACTCACTAGTTGGGCAGTTTCGAGAGCGATACATTATGAAAGAGACAACTTCTAAATTGCTTGCTTATTCAAAAGAATTCTTTTTGAGTGGAAAAAATGAGCTAAATCAAGATACAAATATGGCATATATGCAGGCTGTACTAAAATTCCACGATGCGGTTGAGTTTTGTGTGCGGGCGATTATTGAAGAGTACAAAGTAAATCACGATAGAAACTCGGATTTGTTTACTCTCATGAAATGTGTCAACAAATCTATACCCGACAAAAGTTTGCCGCTTGCCTCTCAAATGGACTTTCTGAATACAGCAAGAGCAAAGATCAAACATCATGCCTCTGTACCATCAATTGAAGATACACAGAGATGCCACATAAATACAAAAGAGTTTTTGGAGCAGGTTATTGAAGATTATCTGGATACAGATTTTCTTTCGGTTAGCAGGCTATTGCTCATAAAGAATTCTACTACCCGCCAACATCTTGAAGAAGCAGATAAGAAACGTAAGGAAAGTGATTATCTGGAGGCATTGATTGAAGTTAAAAAGGCGTTTTATTCTGCACGTCCATCAGATCAAGTGTTTGTTTCCAAGGATGCTTTCTTCAGCAGTTTCTTTCTCACATCTGGATTTCGTGACATAGAAGATCTGAAGGAACCTATTGAGAAAATAATTGACAAAATCATTGAGCTAGAAAATAATGTCGCACTTGTGATGATGGGAGTAGATGTACTCAAACTACGAAGATTTGAGGAGATAACCCCTCATTTCACCTTTTACGCAAATGGTGGATGCTCTATTCTCTGGAAAAATTCTATTATTCCAACTGGGGAGATGGTAGAAGAAGCAGTTAATTTTGTGACCGATATGACCTTACAATGGGAACGCATGGGAGTGGTTGCGAATCGTCCAGACAGAAATCATCAGCCTTATGAACCGTGGGATGAGGTTCGTCGTGAAGATTGGGATTATTACCAACACTAACTTTCGAATGAATATTTATCAGAGTACGGTGGGAGAGTGTAGTTTTATCAATCTGACTTTGATAATGTACTGCCCAACAAATCAATGCACGCGAATTGCTAACGCCCGTTTTTACAACGGTTATGCGCTGGCATAGAAACGGGTAATTGTAGCAAACCTTGCTGGCCCGCAATCGCGTGATTTCAACCGTTGGGCGTCTGTAATAGATGTTGGAGGTAAGAATGAATTGTCCGTATTGTGGAATTAGGTTTAACCTAGATGGCGTGAATGCAGATCATTCCTTTCCGCATTTTGGGAGAATCCCTTTACCTGGAGGTGGATCATCGCGTGAGGTTGGAGACAAGGAGTATTCAATAACATCTCATAAGTGTCCTGATTGTAGAGGGCAAATTATGTGGCTGAACGAACTTGGAAGAATAGGAGCAGGAGAGAAAGACGTTGTTTCCACTACCCTTTTGTTTCCCAAGCATCCGATTAAGCAACTTCCAGAAGAAGTGCCCGAAAACTTTGCTGATGAGTTTCGTGAGGCACACGATACTTTGTCCATATCACCAAAGGCGAGTGCGGCGCTTAGTCGTAGATGTCTTCAAAGCGTCATCCGAGAAAAAGAAGGCATTCAAGAGAAGACCCTGTTTGCGGAGGTTGACAAGCTTCTCAAATCCAATAAGCTCCCAAAGACGCTTGCTGATGATTTGGACGCAATTCGAGTTGTAGGCAATTTCGCTGCCCACCCAATAAAAGACATAAATACAGGCGAGATTGTGGAAGTAGAGCCGGGCGAGGCTGAATGGACGCTAAATGTGTTGGAAGACCTATTGCTATTCTACTATGTTCAGGAGCCTAAGAGTGCCGCAAGGCGTGATGCTCTAAACAAAAAGTTGAAAGACTCTGGGAAAGACCCTATGTTGAAGCCTTAAGAGTAAAAGAACTTCACTTTGCAACAACAGACGCCCAACAAACGCATGCAGCGGAGGCCGCAAAGCGAGTTTCACATTGTAGTTTGAGTGTAACGTTGCGGCCCCGCTGAAGCGCAGGCCGTTATGTGGTTTGCAGAATTTTCGGTGAGATATAGACTTCACAAGTAGTGAAGCAAGCCGCAAAAGTGTAATGTGCCTAAAATGAACAAAAAAGAGATCTACACATGGGAGAGGGATATTAAACCCCATTTCTCTCACTATATCCCTTCGATGTTGAGGATACTTGAGCCATCCGAATCTCAGATTAGGGCAATTGAAAAAAAATACAACGAACGTTTTGAGCTCGTAAAAAAAACGATAAAGAAGAATGGTATTTTCGAAGCTGAAGCCAATGTATTTGACCTTTTCTGGAATGCCAAGGATGGCGATCAAACCTGCAACGGCTTTCTCAGGTTTATTGAGACAACATGCTCCTCGCTGCTTGCGATCTTAAGGCCTGCTGACATGCCAAAGCTAAGGAACACTTGCTTTCAAGCGATTGTCAACTTCGATGATTCCTCCTCTAGGTATCTGTGTTATGTAGGGGAGCTTGCTTCTCTTGAGAGGATCCTCTCAGACGACAGAAATACTTTAGAGGGAATTGAATACAAGCTGCCAAACGGTAAAAGCTTTGACTTCGCCATTGGCATTGGATCTTCACTACACCTGATTGAGGTTAGTAACCTGTTTCTCAATGAGAAACGGCTCGGTTCTGAAGAGGAATTTGCCAATTTCCTTGAGCAGCGCTATATCACTAAATTAATGAGCAAAATAGATGAAATACCTCCGAACTCTGTTAATTTTGCGCTTGCACCAATCTTATGGGTCAAGGAGAGAACTCTACACCAGTACATATCGTACTTCCGGTCGTTTTCTCCTCATAAGCATGTGGTCTTGCCTCCGATGTTAATTACATCGTTGCGGCACATTGTTACCGGTGAAGTAACCTTCATCTATGTAGATGTTAAGCAGTACCTAGAAAGAATGGCGACAAAAAAGAAAACCACATAACAAACGGTTGCAGCAGACTTGGCGCGTTCGTCTGTACTCGTTTGGTGGCAAAGTGAATGCCGAGGGATGGTGGTAATCCCTTAGTGTTTTTTAGGCAGCGCTGCCAAGCAGCTGAACCGGACGTTAGAGCTATAGGAAATACAAAGATGGATAGAATAATGGATATGTTTGATAACAATAAGATATTTACTCATCATGTTATAGATAACAAGATTAACATAATTGAATATGTAAAAAGCGTATTGGACTTATATTGCGAAGAATTAAGAAGTATAAAAGCTGATTATACAGATGAAATAGGAATCAACGATGCTCTTCTCATTATTGATGAATTAATAAACTGCATAATTAATTCTATTACAATATACTTCGATGGAAAACCATCAGGTGCATTTCAAACTTTTTCAAAAACTATGAATAAAATATGGCCGCAAATAAAAATATTCCATAAAACTGAAATGAAAATGTTTAAACTCTATAGATGTAGGGTTTGGCCTTATAATAAAAATCCTTTACAAGAAGATATATTTCACATTCCTTTTGAAAAAAGACATTTAGTTGAAAATCAACGCTATAGTATAAATGGATATCCATGTTTATATTTAAGTACATCACTATTATGTTGCATTCATGAAATTAATCGTCAAGAAAATACTTCTTTTATCGCTAGCCGATATTTATTGATGAATAAGTGGCCGAAATCTTTAGATCTAACAATTGATTATATAAAGATAAAGAACAGTACGCTTCATGATCAAAATTTAGCTGATTTTTTTATTAGCATGATTCGGCAAGGTTTTATAGCAAAACTAATAATGTTCCCATTAATATTTGCTGTTTCAATAAAAAATATAGAAAATAATAAATTCAATTCAGAATATATTATTCCACATCTACTGCTTGAATGGATACGACAGAATCAAGAAATTGACTGTATTAAATACAATAGTTATGATAATGTAGGAAATGTGAAAAATACTGATTTACTTACAAATTTTGTTTTTCCATTAATGGATTCAGAAGCAAGAGGATATTGTCAAAGTGTTCTAGACATTTTTAGTATCTCTTTCCCAAAAATGATGAAAATGAAGTACATACCTAATAATATTGATAATTATTTAAATGATTATTATAAAAGCGATATTGGATTAATAGAAAATGAATTATAACAACTGCTTCAACCTGATTCCGTGGACAGGCCGCGGCGCAGGTTAAGCAAATGTTATACCGAAAAGAATGAGATAGATCTATGAAATGGGAAGACCTATACAGACTAATCAAGCGCCAGAACAAGCAGGAAGTTCTAAAGTATCTGGAGAATGGGGGAGATCCCAACTTGCAGAACAAGAACGGATCAACTCTGATTGAAGCAGCATGTATGTATGGACAGAAGGAAATCATCGCAATTCTGGTGGATCAAGGTGGCGATATCAACCTGAAAGACAATCATGGCGTCACGGCCTTAGCCATTGCGGCAGGAAGGGGCTACTACCAATCGGTCGCGCTACTACTTGAACTAGGTGCAGAAATCAATGTGCAACCAAATGGTTGGAGTCTGATGGAATATGTGGAAAATTGTGATTGCCCGTCGAGGCAAGTAAGGGACCTGCTATTATCTCAAGGAGCGGTATAACAAAGTATTCAAGCCGACCGGATCACGCGTTGGTTCAATTTTGAAAAGTGCATAGGTTCAGCACAGTCATGGGCCGGCGGCTTAATACTCGCCGTTAGCGATCTGAACCATACAAACTGATCCTGTAGAGTACAAACCTTTTTATTGGAGCAAAGGAAATAATGAGTAACGATCTAAATAGAAGTGGTGTCTTTAGTCTAAATGAACTGATAACAACTGACTTAAATTCTGCAAAGGATTTTTACGGTGAACTACTTGGCTGGACCTTCACTGAAACAAAAACTATATACGGCAATCCTTACCTAGTAATCCATAAAGAAGGAACCTTGATTGGAGGCATGATGCTTAAGGAAGGAAACGTTCCTGATGACGTTTTACCCTGTTGGGACCCATATATCACTGTTGAGGATGTTGAAGCATCAGCTAAGAAAGTTGAGGAATTAGGAGGGGAAGTCATTCTTCCACCTACAGATTTACCTAACTTCGGGCGTTTTTGCGTAATAAACGATCCGCAAGGCATAAGCTTCAATCTTATAACATATGAGAAATAATTGTAAAAATACGCTAACCAAACGTTCCACCGGACTCGCTGAAGCTCGCCGGTGACCTCCACATTAAGTGTCATCATAGACTTTTGCTTCAAGAATTTTCTTTCTTATCACCAAATTGGTCGTTTATGTTACCCCAATGACGTTCCCGCAAAGCATCCCAGTGATAATCCTTGGCCCAGCCGTGAATTTGTTTACCTGTCCTTTCTACATCATGAACTCCGAATAAGGTGGCAAGTTTTTTCGGCTCAACACGGGTGGGAGAAGCGACATAAATTGTGCGTAAAAGGGACGGCTCAGGCAGTTCGGATTCCTTATTAAACTTAAAGCCAAAAACAGCGCAGTCCGCGCTTCCGTAGAATGAGCTTCTCCCCATAATCTTAATACTTTAAAGTATCTCATCGGTATAGCTGAATGTGTGATCACCACCTCCGTGATAGTTTCCTCCAAGCATATTGCTAGTAGAGCCATCTGAAAATATAAACCACTAAGCGTTTAATATGTCGCCAGTCCGAGCTTTGACCTGCACAATCGGCCCTCGATTGTGCAGGTCAAACACGCCGCCGTGAGGTGGTTCTGAGCTACCACCGCTCTTGTCTCCCATTCGTTGCGTCTGTGTTAGACCATCAGGCCCACCACTTTGTGGGTAAGTCACCTGGCAAGCATCAATGCGATCCCAGGCCCAAACCTCAATCTTCGAGATGGGTTGTATAGGTGGTGTAGGTAGATTAATTGGACCACTGTTATCTGCTGTTCCTACCGCATCAGAATAAATCTCGCGATTGAGATAAACTTCAACAGGGTCGGGGTACTCTACTGGATTGAAGTACTGCCACATATTCTTAAAGTCCAGCACCGTGAGTGTCATCTCTCGTGTGTACTTGTTAATAGTGTTAAACGGTTCTGTATGGTGCTCGTTGTTAGGAGCTTTTTTCTTCGTGTCTTCCAGGCCGTTGCTATAGGTCATCTCGACATAATCTACGTAAGACTGGATAGTGGATATGATCTGTTGGCGATTGTGCTGCTGTATTTCCTCCGTCCAACCCCAACTATCACCATATAAAATGCCATCTCGTAGAAGACTTAGGTGCATGTTTGCAAACTGTGCAAAAAGCGGCAGTAAGAGCACCTGGTAACCATTTGACTGGAAGTGTGGCCGTTGCTGGAGAAAATCGCCCAATACAACGTTATATTTCTCTGAAATGTACGTCGGAACCTGTGATTTCTTGACAGCCCACAGATATTCATTCATGTTGTTGTTCAAACCTTCTAAGTCTTCTTGAACCTGTTGGTAAACTAAGTTGCTAATTTTTTCATCTATTAGTTCCTCTACCTTCTCTTTTATTTCTGACCAGACATCCTTATGTGATGAAGGCCAAAAGATATTAACGAGCGCGCTGAGAACAAAACCAACTCCTGGCACTTGGCCAAAGCCTGTAGATACAACTACCCTCGCTGCGTTATTGTAATCAACATTATAGTCTAATTCGACGAGGATGATGTGTTCAACATCATCCATTGATGCTTGAACTTCTGGCTTGGATTGATTTTCAGACATCGTAATTTCGCTCCTTATTAATGGACTTGGGTTGCTTAATTAGGTTAGGTTACATGCCACCTAACTAGTGATTAACCCGCAAATAAGTAAGATAATAGGCCAAAAAGCCGCTTTTAATCTGTATATCAACCCAATTTACTTAATATACAAGAATTATTTCTTTTATATTATCTACTATACTCTTTAAAAACAAGTATATTAACATAAAAACTTACCTTTACCAGATCCCCAAAAATAGTTGCCTCTACAATCATTTTTTTGTATATTGGTTGTAGATACAACTAAAGGAGATGCTATGAAGACATCCAAATCCGTCGGGAAATGGGTTTCCATTTTATACCGGTTTTCCCAATCATATCTCAAAAAAAAACTGAAAGCGTTTAATCTTGGACCGGGGCAGCTTCAGATTCTGCTGTTGCTCTTTCATAAAGAACATGTGCGGCAGACGGATCTGGCGGCCAAGCTCCAGCTTGATAAAACAAGTATGGCCCGAACCATAAGCAGGCTTGAGGCCAAGGGCTATGTACGGCGCAGTAAAGACGATCGGGATGCCAGGGCTTATACCATCAGCTTGACACTTCGGGCCAAAAATATCAGGGACAAGGTGGTTCCTATTTTGAAAAACTGGACAAGGACCCTTCTAAGGGACTTTACACCGGCGGAACAGGATCAGTTCATCGCCTTTCTTATAAAAGCCGCTAAAAATGCCAAAAAAGAACTGAAAGGAGATGAAGATGGCGCATTCTGCGATTTTGACTAAAAATCCGGTGGGTAAGACATTGATAAAACTCACGATCCCGATGATCGGGGGTATGATCGGCATGGTGATATTTAATCTGGTCGACACCTATTATGTCGGCCAATTGGGAACCGATCAACTGGCTGCCATGAGTTTTACCTTTCCCGTTGTCATGCTGCAGGGCAGTATTGCCATGGGGCTGGGAGTGGGGACGTCCGCGGTCGTGTCCCGTCTGATCGGCCGGGGGGATCACTATAAGGTCAAACGCCAGGCAACGGATTCGCTGTTATTGTCCGTTATCGTAGTTCTTGTATTGATGTTTGCCGGTTTGTTCACTATCACACCGGTTTTTACCTTATTAGGTGCCAAAGGCAAAGTACTGGAACTCGTTAAAGAATATATGCTGATCTGGTATATCGGGGTGCCGTTTCTGGTTATTCCCATGGTGGGCAACAATGTAATCCGGGCTGCGGGCAATACGGTCATTCCCGCGCTCATTATGCTTATAGCCGCCTGCATTAATGCCGTGCTTGATCCGCTGTTGATCTTCGGTCCGGGACCTTTTCCGGCATTGGGCCTGAAAGGCGCGGCGCTGGCCACGGTAATCGCCCGGGCCGGCACCCTGCTTGCTTCATTGTTGTTTCTGAATTTCAGGTTCCATATGCTTACCTTTAAAATCCCGAAATTCCGGGACATGATGTTTTCCTGGAAGGAAATGCTGTTTGTGGGAGTTCCGGCCGCCCTTACGCAATTGATAATGCCGCTTACCATGGGAGTTATTACGCGTATGGTTTCGGAATTCGGCAAACAAGCCGTGGCTGCGATCGGTGTGGGTACGCGTATCCAGATGTTCGCCCTGTCGCCGATTATGGCCCTTAGTGTCGTAATCCTGCCCTTTGTGGGTCAGAACATGGGAGCCGGAAAACCGGATCGAATCAAAGAGGGTATAAAAAAGAGTCAGCTTTTTTCATTAATTCTGGGAGCTGTAATATCATTGGTATTTATATTCGGGGGACGGTTGATAGGCATGCTGTTCAGCCGGGATCCCGGGGTGATAGAAGTACTGTATAAATATTTGGTAATAGTCTCCGGAGGTTATGGTTTATGGGGAATAATGAGGATTAATGCTTCGGTTTTCAATGCCATCAGGAAACCTTTTCATTCCATGGGCTTGAATCTGCTCAGGACTTTTTTGCTTTATATTCCCCTGGCATTTGTTTTTTCATTGTTCTTTAAACTGGAGGGCATATTTATCGCCGCCCTGGCCTCGGCGGTTATTGCCGGAATTATTTCCTGGCTATGGGTTTCCTCTGCCACAAAGCAGCTCATCCAGAGCTGATTGCCGGTATTCCCGATATTCGGTCTTCAGGGTCCCTGTTAACGCAGCCGTATGCTGCTACCGGTTTTTTCCTCAAAAAAAATCAACTCACCGCAATTTCCCCGCCTATAAAACGTTACTTTTTGTATGGAGGTTATATGCGGCGAAGACATATATTTTATTTTCTGATTATCTTGATGGTGCCGGTGCTGCTGGGCTGCAGTCTTCCGGGCTCGTCTGGAAAGATTCCGGATGA
>CAZEPL010000043.1:11107-18403 GCA_964514135.1 uncultured Spirochaetaceae bacterium
CCGGATGATTTCAACCTGCTTGAAAACGGTGATTTCTCGGACGGCACTACCGGCTGGACGCTCTGGGCCAACGACAGCGGCGCGGCCGGGTTCACGCCGAACGATCCGTCCGTTCCCTGGTCGCAGCTGGATCCGGTTGTATGGGACTATTCATGTCCGCTGTTTGAGTATTTTCCCAAAATAGGCGGCATCAGGAAGCGGTATTTGAAAAGTGATCTGCTCCAGTACTGGGTTCCCAACGATAATGACGCGATTTACTCGTCGCTTTCGGTCAGCAGCACGAACAGGCTGCTGACCGTTGCCAATTTCAGCCACAGGCCAGAGGACCGTAACCCTTTCCCTGACAATTCCCGAGCTTGGGACGATCACGGGTCTTACGGATCTCATTACCGACACGGCTGTGCCGTACGCCGGAGGAGGATCGCTGACCCTGACGTTGGAAGGTTATGGAACGGCGGTACTATTAATACAATAGTTTAGCAGGAGTCATAGTTGTCTCCGATAAAATTGTACTCATTATTTTAGAGGGGGATTGTTTTAATCCCCCTCATATTATTTCAGATACCGCAGCAGCTCCAACGGTTCTGAGATAAGAATATCCGCCCCGCTTTCAATTAACTCCTCTTTGCTTCTAAAACCCCAGGTAACTCCCACCGGCCGCATGCCTGCATACCGGGCAGTCTGCATATCCACATCCGAATCACCTATAAAGAGAATGTGCTCTGGCTTAATATCGAGTTTATCTGCAATAAGCAGAGCACCGGCGGGATCGGGTTTTTTTGCTCTTTCCGCTTCCGCGCCTATTATAATCTGAAAAGGCCAAGAGGATAACAGACGCTTCACACTTAGTAAAGTCATCTCATGGGGTTTGTTGGAGAGAACTGCCAGTTTAATCTTTTGTTTTACCAATTGGTCTAATAGTTCGGGGATACCTGGATAAGGACAGGTGGTATCCGTAAGGTGGAGCAGGCATTCTTTTCTGAATAGGATTTTTACTTGATTTATTGTTTCGTTATTATTTTTATTTTCCGGAAGCGCGCGCTTTATCAGCATATCGAGCCCCTGACCCACAAGCCTTTTATAATAAGAGGCGCTGTATTGGGGACAGTCTACTGCTGCTATGCTTGAGTTCATAGCAGTTGCTATATCTTCTATAGTGTTGAGAAGAGTGCCGTCCAGGTCGAAAATGCAGGCCTGGTATTGCATGTTAACATCCTTTCTAGATTAGATACCTTAGCATGGGGGGAGAATAGAATGCAAGATGTCAAAGAAATAGAGGAATATTATTCAATTCTGCTTTATATATAAATTATTGTAAAAAAATATTTCATTAACAAAACAATCTACTATATAATATACACATGAAAACAAATAAACGTTTTGCATCTAGTAATCTTGCGGATATTTTAAAGCAGGCGCTTTCAATAAAAATTTCCGACCGCGATAAGATTATTATTTTCAGTGACCTGCATATGGGTAACGGCAGTTCCATGGACGATTTTCTGAATAATAATAAGCTTTTTAGTTATATATTAACTCATTATTACCTGCGCCAAGGTTATACCTTGATTCTCAATGGTGATATTGAGGAGCTGCAGAAATTCAATTTAAAGTCCGTTCAGGATTTTTGGCAACCCATGTATAGCGTGTTCCGGGAGTTCGATAAACGCAAGCGCTTATTTAAAATGCTCGGTAATCACGATGACGGGCTGCAGTTTTATAAGAATAACCGCTTTGTATTTGATCTCCATGAAGCGATCAGCTTAAAGTATAAAAAGAATACAATATTTATTTTTCACGGACACCAGGCATCGCTTTTTTTCGAGAAGTTTAATAACATCATAAGATTATTCTTAAGGGTTTTTGCCAATCCACTGCACATTAAAAATTATTCTGTGGCGGGGGATAACAAAAAAAAGCATCGATTGGAAAAAAGAGTATATCATTTTGCACGCAACAGAAAAATTATTTCGATTATAGGTCACACCCACCGCCCATTATTTGAGTCTTTGTCCAAAGTCGAAGCATACAGAAAAAGGATAGATGAACTCTGCCGCGAATATCTCAAACAAAATTCAAAGCAGAAGAAAAAAACACAACAACTAATTGATGTATTAAAATCTGAACTGATTAAGATTACATCGAAAAAGAAAAATTATATACCCAGCATTTATGATACGCATCTGGTTGTGCCCTGCCTGTTTAATTCAGGCTGTGTTATAGCAAAGAGGGGTATCACCGGAATTGAGATTAACCGGGGAGAAATAGCTCTGGTACACTGGTTTGATAAAACAACCAGTAAAAAATATTTGAATGATCCTCTTATCCCATCACAACAGCTGAAACACAGCAATTACCACAGAGCAGTTTTAGAAAAGGAGCAGTTGAGTTATATTTTTACAAGGATCAAGTTATTAACTTAAACAAAAATAACTGCTATTAAAAGAGAATGTAATTAATTTATGAATATTTCGTTTAGACCTTATAAAAATGATGATTATGATACTCTTAGATTTTTAATAAAAAAGCTATATGATGAAGATCCCGGATATTGCAGGATCAATAATAATAAAATAGAAAATACAATAAATGAGTTTACAAAAAATCCGGAAAAGGGTTGTATTATTGTTTTTCAATTGGCACAAGAGCTTGTGGGATATTCAATAATAATAAATTATTGGAGCAATGAGTACGGAGGAAATATTGTAATCATCGATGAATTATATATAGTCCCCGCTCACAGGCGAAAAGGATACGCGACTTATTTTTTTCAATATTTATATGATAAAGAATCTAAAAAATCAAAAGGCATACAACTTGAAGTAGGAAAGAAAAACAAAACTGTTTTTAATGTATATAAAAGGAAAGGATTCAAATTAATTAATAACCATATAATGTTTCGTGATTTTTAAAATTAATGTATTTCATTACATAAAACAGAGCTGTACCATTCAAAATATACAGGCAGCTGCTTTTGCCAATAACTGATATCATGCCTGCCCGGGGGCGTCATAAAGGCAAATGCTCGGTTTACGGATTTAATTTTTGGAATAAGAATAGTATGTGCTTCAAAAAGCGGATCGCTTTGGCCCACATCAATAAAGAGATCGAATTTTTCTGTTGGATTATAATACTCCAAAAGTGTTTTAATTTTATCATGATCATCTCCAACCAGGGTGGCACTGTGCAGGCCCAGTACGCTAAAAACATCACGGTGCTTAAAGACCGTATTGAGGGCTAAAGAGCCGCCGGCTGAAATACCGCAGATCGCTTTTTGATTTTTTTGTGCTGCAAGCGGAAAATTGTTTTCCAGATAGGGTATGAGCTTTTTTAAAAGGGTATCTTCAAAATCCGTATAGAAATCCAGACAGCTTGTGGCAACCAGGGCAAAGGGGGCCAACTTGTTTTCATTAATAATTTTATCTAAAGTGGATGCAAAACCGATATCAAAAAAGATTGAATTGGGAGTGCCCGCGCCACAGATATAGAGTACGGGAAGCAGGATTTGGTTTTGCGCTTTATTAGGCAGATAGAGATAGTGGGGATAATAATACTCGTTAGTTTTTATTAATATCTTATATACGGTTCCGTTCTGTAATTGCCTAATAATACTGTGTTTCGCATCTATATGCGAATTATTTGTACAGCAACAGTATAAGAATATAATTAAAAGAATAGCGGCTAGTTTTTTCATTTTTTCAATAATAATAAATCTATTAATAATTTTCCACAAGCAGATGGGATGTTATTTCATTTTTTTTAATTCCAACAACCGTTTCACCCGCTCCTCTGTGGCGGGATGCGTTTTGAAAATTGAGCTGTCATTATTTTGCGGTAACGGAATAAAATATGAGAGCAGCCTTTTTTGTTGGTAATCAATTTTTTGTAAGGCCGAAGCCAGCCCTTCAGGATCTCCCGTGAGTTCAACGGCATTGAGATCGGCCGAAAACTCTCTGGTACGCAGCAGGGCAAGCTGGATGAGCAAACTGAAAAAAGGTAATGAAATTAACAGTAGTAATGATCCGAGTGTAAGTCTTATGCCCGATACATACAGGAATGGGAAAAAGAAAAGGATCATAATCCAGCCAAAGCGGGCAATAAAAGAGGTAATCCTTCTTAATATTTCGATAAAATAAAAAAGAGTAAGATCATGCTGTTTAATATGACCTATTTCGTGGGCCAGTACTCCCCTTAACTCTTGAGCTGAGAGTGTTTGTACCAGACCGCTGGTAAGAATAATCGAAGCTCCATTCTGATTCATAATAGTAGCTGCGTTCATCTGCATACCACGGAGAAGCAGAAGAGTGGGGTTTTCAGCAAGGCGGGCTCTTGTGGACAGTTCGGCGAGGATACGGTGAAGCTCCGGGCTGTCATCATCATTAATCTTTCTGGCATTTACAGGTATAGGTATGGGCCCGGATTGTACAAAAAACAATATGCTTATGACTGCTAAAATTATTAACATCAGCAGACCCTGTGCTCCGAACAGCTGAATGCCGCTGAATAAAAGCAGACCTGCCATTATAAGGCTTAATAAAAAAGTTTGTAAATAGCGTGCCCACTTTTGACGTGTGATTGCTTTTTTCATTATATCAACTCCTCATAATATATCATGCAACGAGCGTACCGGGCTGTCATTATTTTAATTACTTGTATTATAAGAAATTAAAAATGAATGAAATATGATTATCAGTGGAAGTCAAAATATAGTATCAAAATAACACATATTATAAAAAATGTTTGGACATAATGACTCGATTTGATTTTAAGGAACTCTTTATATGCAAAAACATTGCATGTTGTGGTTTTTATAACAATAAGGGATGAAGGTTTGTTGGTTTCTTCAATATGTGCGACTCCCAGGTAAAAAGGGTAAGTCTCGATATTCTGTGTACCACGTATTCTCGCAGTAAGTCCTGTACTTGTTGAAACAGTACGGAGCTTCCCAAAGTCCACATAAGACCACCGGGACCGGACAGTCCGCGCAATACTTTTAAAGCCCTGCTGCCGATTCTATAGAGTCTATAGTATTTATAAAGGTTTCCCGCGCTTTTTGCACCGTCAACCACAAACTGCTGTCTGGCTATCGAAGACAGCTTCAGGGCATAGTTGAGTGATAGTTTATTGAGCAGCATATTTACACCGGGTGTGGATAATATTTTATGAATTATGATAATACTTGCCATATAACCTGTTGCAATCAGCTCTTTTATCCTTAAATATTTGTAGGGTTTGGCCGCGTGAGGTACATATGCACTGCTGATATTGAGTAAAATCGTGATAATGTTATTTTTTTCTTCTTGTTTTTTAATAAAAGGATTTGCTTTTTTATACGATTTAGAAAATGCCGTTTTCATCCTGTCGAGTATCTTTTTTGTTTTTTCCAAAAAACCGGGATCTGCGCCCAGCACCTCGGAATCCGGGGCAATTCCCATTTGTTCAAGAGATTTTAAATAAACGACCACGGCCCGATGGTAGCGGCTGCTTTTTTCGGACCAGGACGACGGTAAAAGCTGAGCCTGAATCTGCGTGTTGATCTGGGCAAGCTTTTGCTTGGGAATTCCTTTAATTCTTTTGCTGATATCTTTATTCTGTCTGCCGTAAAGGTAAAGGGCGTAGTAGCTTGCCTTCATGAGCATAAGTGCGTAGAGAAAGCGGTAAAATCCTTCATAAAGAACACTGATAACGATTGAGCGGATGATATACCAAATAAGTGAGGGTAGACCTAAAAGGGGTATGAGAAGAATTCGGAGTATTTTACCTAACACCCTCATTCGTCTCAGTTTATCCATAATGGGATGTGAAAAAACTATTTCATAATACTTTCTTACATTCCAGATTCGATACAGCCAGATAACCCTGATATTCTGGATGAGTTTGAACCAGCTTTTATCTGCATATTCCTGATAAAAATCGCAGAAAAAGAGTAAAGCACAGTCCACAACTTTTTTTATACTGAATGAAAAAGAGAGTTTTTCCGCATCGGCCGCGGGGTTATAGATATTTTGGATGCACAGGAGGATAGCCTTAATGTCGGTTTGTATATCGGGTTTGAAAATAAAAGCGCCCTTCAATCTTTGCAGGGCAATTGTGTTTAAACTATCGATCGCCTGCGCGTCGATATCGATTTCCCAACCTCGATGTTGGTTTTGTAGATACTGCGGCAGATATTTCTTTTTGACGTTAAAAATGATAATTTTTCCGATTATAAAGCGCATGAGCAGCGGTATAATTATTATAGGGAGAACGATGACAAGGGTAGTATAAATGAACGGGTTTTCCAACAGCACGGACATTGTATCTATAAAACTAACACATAATAATTAATTTTTCATTACTATTTTTTCTTCCCCCTTGCACTCCCATGGTGTGCTCTCTCGCATACCATCGCTTTGCTAGTGGCATGTGGATTTCCGAACAAGACGTCGTTTATGATAGATATAAAAGCGATACAAGATCAATTTCTATTGCTTGAAGTTTTTAGTAAATATTGCTAATATAAAAACTTAATTGGTTTAGATTTTTTAAGAAATAAAAAGCAAAACTATGATTCAGCTTTCACAGCTCAAGATAAAAATCCTGTTTTTTATATTCGAAGGGGATTAAAAAGTGTCAGATCAAAAAAGAAAAGCTGCGTTGGAAAAACTGGATGATAGACTTACTGCATATTTAAAAGATTTTGTCCGCGCAGAAGTTACAAATATACCAGACCAGAATTATAAGTTATTTAACTTTTCTGATGGCTTCCAATGTTACTCAAATACTGCAAAAATAGAAACTGAGCTTCAATACAAAGAGATATTTTCTGATAAGGAATATTTTCAACATGGAATTAAGATTAAGGACAATGATGTTATTGTTGATGTTGGTGCCAATATTGGAATGTTTGTAATGTTCCTAATGAAGAATCAGTCCAACATCA
This sequence comes from uncultured Spirochaetaceae bacterium, assembly GCA_964514135.1. GTDB lineage: Bacteria > Spirochaetota > Spirochaetia > SZUA-6 > RPPD01 > JAFGGG01. Next base: position 18,030 of record CAZEPL010000043.1, read on the forward strand.
AAGTTCATGCTTTCGAGCCAATTCCTGATACATTTAAAACCATGGAAGCTAATATTAAACTCCACGATATAAAGAATGTTTACTCCTACAACTTAGCTCTTGGAGTTGAGAGTGCAAAGGAAGTGAAATTTACCCATTACCTCAACATGACTGCTAATACAACCATGTTCCCTGAATCTAAAGAGTTTCAAAAGAGTAGAATGAAGAATATGTTTACAGCTGAAGATGTTGATATTCTTTATGAACATACAATTGTGTCAGCACCGATGGAAACACTCTCTTCGATAATCGATCAGCAAGGAATTTCTCAGATTGATTTATTAAAAATTGACGTTGAGGGAGGTGAGTGTGAAGTACTTAAAGGAATTGATAGT
>CAZEPL010000043.1:18503-31968 GCA_964514135.1 uncultured Spirochaetaceae bacterium
AAATTGACGTTGAGGGAGGTGAGTGTGAAGTACTTAAAGGAATTGATAGTTGTCACTGGTCCCATGGATAATTGTAATTTATATTGTAAAACTAAATGATATTTAGCACTGATCGATTAACATGCTTGTAGATTTCCTTCATAAAGAAACAAAAATGGAATTTTAAGTGGTTCCCCTAAAATGCTTATGCGGGATAAGCGAATGTGGTTTTTCCAAATGATGGGAGCGCATTAGTTTTTCATCTGCCATAATCTCTTTGATCGGGCCCTGGCGGACGATTTTACCTTTATCTATCAGGATGACTCGACTGCAGGTCTCAATTAGAAATTCCAGATCATGCGAAGCAATCAGCATACTCTTTTTTAAATCGCCTATTGTATTTATAACTTTGCGTCTGTTAAGCGCATCCAGATTTGAGGTGGGCTCATCAAAGAGTAACACTTCCGGAAGCATAGAGAGTATCGTGGCTATAGCTGCCATACGTTTTTCACCACCGGAAAGGTGATGGGGCGGTCTTGCGGCCAGTTTACTGCAGCCGGTTTGTTTTAAGGATTGCATAGTACGCTTTGTTACTTCCTGTTTGGAAAGCCCCATATTTAAAGGGCCAAATGCAACATCATCAAAAAGCGTGGAAGAAAAGAGCTGGTCGTCTGGGGATTGAATTTATTATAGCGAACAGGAGTACCATTTACGCTTACAGAGCCTGCAGCCGGTTTAAGAATACCGCAGAGTAATAAAAAAAGTGTTGTCTTGCCTGAACCGTTAGGGCCTACCAGTGCCACACGCTCGCCATGCTTTAGAGTCAAGCTGACATCATTCAATACATCCGGTTTTTCCGCATAAGAGTAGCTTATACTGTTTACACTGAGTATGGTCTTTTTCATACAAATTCCAAAAATAATACGAGTACACAGACAGATAACAGGCTTATGCTTTTTAGGTAATCCTGCCATTTTGCGTGAAACTCGTCATACACAGGGTGTGAGCCTTGAAATCCACGTAGTTTCATGGCAGCATACACGCGCTCACTCTGCTCATAACTGCGTATGAGCAGAGTAACAATAATACCGGGGATGGTTTTTATGTTCTGCCATGTGTTCTTCAGCTTAAAACCGCGTAAACGAACAGCAGTGAGAAGTTTATCAAGCTCCTCAAGATATAAAAATATATAGCGATAAGTAAAGAGTACTATCATGCAGAGGATGTGTGGTAGTTTTAAATGGTGCAATGCATGTATGCTGCTTTTAAAAGGGGTTGTGCTGAATAAACACATAAAACTGGTTAAAATGCAGAGTGCTTTTATGGTAATCAGTCCTGACAACAGAAGACCTTTTTGGTAAACAGTAATAAATCCCCAGCGAAATAGACTATTACCGCCGGAGCTGAGTATAAGAAGAGGGGCCATAATGGCTAAGAAAATCAACGGTGCCTTAAAGGTTTTCCTGATCTGCTTCCAGGATGGGCGGGAAAGTGATATGAGAATAGCGTTAAGGAGAAGCAAAACAATTAATGGGTATATGTTTCTGACTGCGGCGCTTAAAAAAATTAATACGCTAAAGCTTACTATTTTTAAACGGGCATCCCAACGACTGAGCAGAGTTTCTTTATATAAGGGTATTTCTAACGTCATTTTTCGAAGCCATTGATCAATTCCGGTTTTATCTTCAACAGCGATTTGAGTACTAGGCCGGTAATCACTGCTTCAATGAGGGCCAATATCCCCTGAGGTAAGGAAAACAGTACGGCTAAAACAGAAAATTCATTTCCTGCTGCAATCAGTACCAGAGCCATCAGCGCTGTAGCCAGAACGATACTCAACGCAGCTAATATGCCGCCTATGACTATTAATAAATTTTTTTGCTTTTGCCGTTTCTTAATAAACGGTTTAAAAAGTAACGCAGAGCACACTGCCGGCAGACCCATTACACACAGATTTACTCCTAAGGTGGAAAGACCGCCATGCTGAAACATTAACGCCTGAAAGAACAATCCTACTCCGATTGCCAAAACTGCTTCCAGGCCGAGTATTATCCCGATTAAGGCCAATAGTGCGAGGTGAATACTGGTAGGAGGTATGGGGATATGGATAAGTGAGGAGACAAAAAAGCAGGTGCCCATAACCGATATTTTAAGCGCATGCTCCTGCTTAACCTTTTTTAGAGCAAGAGCAGTGAGTCCGCCTGCCACAGCGTATCCTGAAATACAGATTTCAATTCCCAGCATTCCTTCGGCAATATGCACTATTTTTTCCCTCGACTGACAATTAAAAGGCCGGTGGCCAGAAGAGCCCAGACAACCATTACCGCTATTTGTACAGGGGAAAATTGAGCGTTTGACTGTAAAGTTTTTGTATTTACATGAAGGGATTCATCCACATCAATATCTACGCGTGCTCCGTGGCCGTCTTGTCCCCTGATTTGCACTGTCCACGTACCGGCTTTATCCGGCGCAAAACACACGATGCCGTTGGCATCGGTAATTGCGTTGATAGCAACATCTGTACTGCCCGGCGCGAAGATCAATACTTTGCAATGCGCCATAGGCTGACCTGCATCAAATGCGGCTTTAATACCTACCAGACCGTCATAGAACACCTCGGTCTTAGTTCCATGTGACCATACAAGATGAGCGCAGAAAAATAAAAACAGCAGGAAAAAATATCTTCTCATTCGAGAAATTCCTTTGAAGATTGATTTAAGCAATGGCAGTGGCCTTCACCCAAATGACCTAATGTCCGGAGGGCTTTTATAAGTGTGGAATATTCCGGAGAATTTTTGAGCTCTTGTTGAGTGACGTTTAAGTTATTGCCTTGGGCAAACCTAGAAAAGTAGTTAAATCCCACAGAGCCTGTGTTGATATGATCATCCGGGGGTGCTTCAATGTCCCCAAAGATATGATCAAAATGAAAGGTCATTTCAACGGAAGTGCTTTGGCCCGGCAGCAGAAGGCCTTTGACCTCATCTCCCACAGAGCCTTCTTTACCGTAGTATTCCATCTCTTCATCGAGTTTAATTATAAAATTAATCTGTTGATCCTGTTTTTGCGCGATTCCGATCATTACAATTGAAAAATCCTTATACTCATCCTTACCGGCGCGGCTTATTTTAAATTTAAGACACTTGTAGTTGGCAGGCGTTACCTGCTTCTTGATAACAAATTCTATAGGCAATGCATTTTCATCGCCTATAGCCAGATCAATCCAGTAATCCCCTTCCAGGACCACAGTCTGCTGAGTCGTAGGATCATAAGCAGTGGTATGGGAAATATTTACGAATACATTATCAAAGCGGATGACCAACCCGTCTTTATCTGTAAAACCCTGGCGAACAAAGTCCTCTCCATTAGCAGTAAAAACAATCTCTCCCGGTTCTGCTGTGGAGGCACTGTTTTGAGTCCCTTTTTCACCGCAGGCAATACACAGTCCACATATGATTTGGAAATGAGCTATGTTATATCCGGAGGTACGAAATATTTGTCAAGTCGAAAAATTAAATGGATGAATTCAATGATACCCTGCATAAAGGAAGCCGTAAAATTAGTCTTTATTACGAAAGAACCGGTTAATGACTTTCCGTCAAAATTACTATACGAAAACATGTACTCAAGTTCGCCTAAGAAATTCTTAATCTGCTGGCCAAATTCATTTGTTTCTGCAAAAATCTTATTCAAAGCAGGAATATTCTGTATAAGCTCCAAAACTGATTGAAAATCGAGATACATGCAGGTAAGGTCGTTTTTTAGGTGTACGCCAATTTCATTTTCCGGCATAAGCCTTAAAAATCCGCTGTCAGGACTACCGGCAGCAATCTGCTCATAAATCTCTCTCCCGATTGAGATGATGAGATTATTTTTGGCAATTCCGAGGTAAAGGTCAAAATCTTTTGTGGATATTTTTGTAACCGGATTACCGGCTATTGTTTCTTTCGTAATTTCTCCTCCTTGCGGCGCAATGGCGGAAAGGAGCAGCGGCTCAAGTTTGGTGATAACTGGTTTAAGCTTATCTTGATCTCTTAGATTCAAAGTGGCAACCATCTGTGGGAATTTTGATTCTTCATGCAGCGGTGCAATGGCAAAATTTAAAGATCCGGCAAAATTTGCTATGACATCCTTTTCAATATCCATATCGAGCATTTGGTTGAGTTGTTGAATTTTTTCTTTGATATCATCTATATCTACCAGCTTGTTCTCTTCCAGTCCTTTGAGCATATATTCATAAAAAGCCTGAATGTTGAGTGCATAAGTGCTAAGAAAAACAGGCTTTTCTTTTAAGCAGAAAATAATGTCTTTATCTTCAATGACATCACTATACATAAGAGGATAGAGTGAATCCGATTCCACATTCATCACCGAATCTATGATAAGATCTTTAGCGGAATAGTCTACCGTATACCCTAATCCCAGCATGCCGGTAAACATTTTAAAAAACAATTCTCCCGGTCCGCCAGCCGCTTCCGTTAGAGCCAGTTTATTAAACAGGGTTTTCATATTTATATATAAAAAAGCATCGTTGTCCGGGCGGAGATTGGCGGTCACGTCTGTGTAGTGCCGGTAATCCGCCAAAGTCAGGTTTGGCTCTATGGCGTTGATATAGCTCTGCTTTAATTGGGTAAGATCTTCTTCATCCGTATCAAATATGGGGGACATACTTATTTTTTGGGCTACGATAACATAGTTGTTTGTTGCTTTCACTACATAATACTGATCGTTTTTTCCGCGTAAGAAGTATACGTTTTTATCCTCAATTTTTTCCACTTCTTCCATAGAAAGATTCTGTACTTCCAAAAACCAGTTGATTACTTTTTGCGTATCAGTCGCCGGAATGAGCATGGCCATAATATTATCATACTCAATATCACTGTCCTGAAAGCCCATGCCGACCTGCAGGCCCATAGCGAAATCAATAAATGCTATGCCCACAGGCATGGTTGTGGCAAATCCATGTTTTTCCAGTTCTTTAATACTGAGTATATTAAAACCCGTATTCTTTTTTATGCTTTCCAACTGCTCATTGCTTAGTTCGATTCCGAAAATACTGTAGTCGTTAAATAAGAAATTGCTGTAGAATGATTTTATGGATTTAAATTGGAGATAGATATCGGTTTTGCTTGAAATGAGTTGGTCAATCTTTTCGTATTCTTTTACTTCCGAAGAAAGAGAGTCTTCATCTGCAACGGTTGTGTTTTCTGTGGATTTACAGCTGGAAAAAAATAGAATTATACATAAAATTAAAAAACCACAAGTTCTTTTCATAATTTTTTCCTTGTCATCATTGTATATGATTTTATATTATTATAATCTATTTTACAGCCAAAGACAAATTAAATCATATAGGAAAAAAGTATGAATTCACCATTTTTCTGGTATAGTTGCCGGTATTATGCTATAGTAATTTATTCTATGCTTAAACGTTTTGGTGTTTCTTTAGAGCAGAATCTCTTGGTCCAATTTGACGAACTGCTTTTATCTCAAGGCTATTCCAACCGTTCCGAAGCGATCAGAGATCTTATCCGCGATGCACTGATTAAAAAAGAATGGCTGGAAGAAGATGTAGAAACCGCGGGGGTGGTTATAATAGTCTATAACCACCACATGCATGAGCTTTCCAAGAAAGTGACGCATATTCAACATAAAGATTTTGCTAAAGTTGTCTCTACGCTTCATGTGCATCTGGATGAACATAACTGTCTGGAAGTAATTTTGTTAAAAGGAAAGGCTAAAGAGATTAAACTGTTGTCCAACACTCTGATTAGTACGCGGGGTATAAAATTCGGACAGTTTGTTCCCGCAACCTCAGGCAAGAATATTTAGCGTGCTACTGTCCTCTTAAAAAAGGAAGCGGATTTATATGCTGGCCGTTAACCCTTACTTCAAAATGTACGTGCGGACCGGTACTGATACCGGTATTGCCGGAAAGGGCAATTACCTGTCCTTTGGAAACACTCTGCCCGACTTCCACTTTTATGACGCTGTTGTGTGCATAGTAGGTTTCTATGCCGTTACCATGATCTATAATTACCAGGTTGCCATATCCCCAGGGATTCCAACCCGCATATTTAATTGTTCCCGCTCTATAAGCCATTACAGTGGTGCCCGTACCTACAGCCACATCGATACCCGTGTGGACTTTATTCCAGCGTCTGACACCGTATCTTGAGGTAATAATACCGATGCCCGGCGGCAGGAATGCCGAAGACACCAAAATATCATCCGGGGTACGCTGGGTGCCCTGTTTTAAGATGCGCAGTTTCGGTATTTTTAAGATTTCTTCCATCGAGACTCTCCGGGTTTTTATAAACCCGTTATTGAGTACAATTTCCGCGAATACACGTTTGTTACCCGACTCACCGGGTTCTTCCACAACGGTCTGCGTACGCAGCATAGTGTTATCTCTTTTGACAATAATAGGAGCGGGGATTATTTCCTCATATACATGCTGATAACTGATTTCTACGTTGAGCAGGGGTTTGGACATGCTAAGATTTATTGTGTCCCCGACTTTTATCTGCCGAGGATTGATAGCTGGGTTGGCATCTGTCAGGGTAGAGGGATCCAAACGGAAATCGCGAGCAATCGAATAGAAGTTATCACCGCTTTGTACTTTATAGGTAACTTTCTCCTTTGTGCCTTCCAAAAGAAAGGTAAAAGCATCTTCGTCAGATAAGATTTCAGGATAATAGGTATGAGCCGGTTCGACGGTAAAGGTTTCAGGAATTTTAACATCCCTGATATCTATTTTTTCATTATTACCGGCTACGGGAATATAGTAATTGCGCAAGTCTTTGATTAATTTTTCAACATTTTCTTTTTCTTTTAAATAGACCGCCTCTTTTCCCGCAATCACTAAAGTCCAGCATTTGCATTTATAGGTGACATTCTCTTTTAAGCTCTGTTCCAGGCGGGTAAGGCTGGTAAAATTATCGAGAGTGCTTTCTGTTTTCTGGTATTTAAGCAAATACTCATCAAAAACAATATCCAAATCGTGCTGGCTTTCAATTTCTTGTTCCAATGATGCCAGGATTGAATGGATTACTTCGTAATCCTTTACCAGAGCGATTTCTTTTTTATCCACGTACACTTTAAAACCTTCGATATAATCGACAACAAAGAGATTAAAAACGAATACACCCAAAATAAGTATACTTAAGTAGATAAAGGGTAATATAATCGTCTTGTTATTTTGAATAAAAGTAATATATCTTTTCAATGCAATCGTTAGAATACAATAAAGATTAAAGAAAGTAAACCCACTTCTTAAGAGAGATTTAGCTAACTTTTAATATCTATATCGGCATTTTTTTATCTTGAAATCAGTTACCTCGCATGCTAATATCTCATACAGTGAAGGATACGATCCTTTTTCCCATAGTATATATAGTGGTCTTTGCCGCAGCCCTAAGTGTGTTATGTGTGTTTAATATTATTTATACGGCGGGTGCCCAGGCCTCTCTTTTACCCGCTCTATCTCAGGACCTTATCATAGGGCTTATCCCGCATGCGGTAGCTACGATGTTTGTTTTTGCTCTTTTTTTAACCAACTTTTTTTTACTCGTCAGGCTGCAGAGAAAACCCGGCCTGCGTTTTGCCTCTTTTTTTCTTATTATGACGTGTTCTCTGCTAATTTTCCTGCTTGGGTATGATTTTATAAATACCAACTATGCTAAAGGAGATCTGCCCCACAGCGGAAAGGTGTCGGAGTCCCAGGATATTGTTGCTCCTCAAAAATTAATAGCTTTTCAGGAATCTACTCTGTATTTTGAAGCGTCGGACGGATCCCGGCTTGAAAATATCGTAATAATTAACAATAATCCCACTGCTCCCGATATAGCTTTCTACAAGACGGGCTTGCTATCAGTATCGGGGAATTTGGTAGTGCTTAATGCGTCTAATCCCGCCTCGGCGCAGTTTACATTGAGCGCGCAGCCACCGTTGTCGTCGCTCTTTACAGCCGAGGGAGTAATTGCTCTCTTAATTTCACACTATGAAAAGTTGGGGGCTACCTTAAATGATTTGTATAATTCAAAAAGGGCGGAGTTTTATTTATTTTCGCTGGCTATCCTCTTTTTAATGCTGACAGCCGGTTTTTTTATGCGGCTCACACGCTGGCCTCTGTTTAATGCCTTTCTTTATATCTTTGTTTTACTGCTGGTTTTTATGTTTAACAACTTTGTGGTTTACACAATGATCCCGGAATTAGAAAAATTTATGGGTAAGAACTTTTTACTCAATATACTGCCGAGTGTAATATTACTAATACTTGCAGTTACTTTTTTCTTGCTGGATTTTGTGCTCCTTCCACAAACTCAATATAGAAGGAAAAGCTTAAGTGTATAGGATGAATGTTTCCACACCGTTTCCGGTTATAGTCGGAATTTATCTTCTCTGTTTTGTTTTTATCTTTCTCTGGCTGTTCTTTTCACTTGACAGGACGGAAATAATTGATGCTTTTTTTTGGAGTTATATATGGGCCAGCTCCTTCGTGCAGTTTATTAATTATTTTATTGCCGTGCATTGTTCAGGTATGCTCATTGCGTTTTCATTATTTGCACGCAGTAATATGCGCCTGCAAAAAAGGGCACTGCCAAAATTTATGTCTACTCTAATACTTACATTAATAGTAATTACCTGCCTTTATATTTTCACTCATGAGATATTATATCCGCTGGTTCGCTCACATGCGGAAAATCTGCGCTCTACGAGCGGATTGTCTAATGAGCTCTACAAGCAGGCGGCGCAAAAGAGAGCTTCCGGAGATTATAAAACCGCTTTAGTGTATATTGATTTTTCTCTTGCCATCGATAAAAACAATCCGGATAAAATTAATGAAAAACTGAACATCATGAATAATCTTTCTCCGGAGGAGCTGCATGTATATGAGCAGTTAAAAACAAACGATACCCAAACCACACTCTTTGATGCCGAGGATGTTCAGGTCTTGCTGCAAAAAGCAGAGAATGCATTTTTTGCAGACAAGGATTATGTGAGCGCCTATTCTTATGCGGAAAGTGTGTTAACTCTTGACAGCAGTAACAAGCGTGCTATGTGGATTTCTAATATTGCCTGGGAGGAGATTTCCGCCGGCATTGTTGATCCTGCAATTGAAAAAGCCCGTTACCTGATCAGCGAGAAGCGCAGGGGGTATGATGCTTATGCTCGAGAAGATTTTATCCAGGCGTATTACATTTTTAAAACCTTGGATAAGCAATATCCGCACGATCCGTATATTGAGTTTTATCTTAGCAGTATTATTCAAAAACTGCCCGATATATCGTTTTTTAGCGATGAAGCCGAACTCATTTTATCGCTTCCCGCAATGAGTGAAAATTATTTTGTTTTTTTAAACAGTAAGGATGAGAGTACCAGGGAGATTATTTCGATTGACAGTATGGTAAGAGTAGAGAACGGAATCTTTTTCAGGAATATTGAAGTATGCGGATTTCTTAAACAGGGGACGATCCTCTATCATTATATTGTTCCGTATGGAAAACTTAAAAACAACTATATCAATATTAACGGTATCCACAGGGAAGATAGTTCACAGCAGGCCGTTCCGCAGTATTTAAGAGGTGTTCCGCCGGTAGATAAACTCAAAGGCATTAAGTTGAACGTAGATCCCTTAGATTTTGCATATTATAAAATAACTGCCGCTGATTTGCAGGTCATGAGTATCTGGCAGGTAGTTAAAACCATGGGAATTTTAACAGATTATGCCAACTACCAAAGGGTCCTTTTTTTGGAGCTGCTGTTAAAGATATCACTGCCCATTCTGCTGCTTGTTTTTTCACTGCTTTGTGCGCGAATTGCCATAACTCAGAGTGCGGACTATATTACCAATCCTCCGAGGATTCTGTACCTCTTTTTACCTATTATTCCGTTCATAGCGCTTTTTATTGTGGATATGGTGATTTATCTCTATAAAATAATAACAGGTTTTATCTATTTCTCATTTGGCGGGGTATTTACCGTATTAATACTCCTTGCCGCACACATTTTTGTTATAACTGTACTTTTTTTTAACATTAGCAGACGCTTGTATAAGCAGGCGGGAAGTTAATCCTTTACCGTTCTGATTTTTGCTCCCAGCATTTTTAATCTTTCAGCCAGTTTTTCATAACCGCGTTCAATCTGATAGACGTTATGGATGGTACTTCTTCCCTCCGCACACAGTGCGGCTATTACCATTGCCATGCCCGCTCTCACATCCGGTGATACCAGTTCGGAGCCCGTAAGACGGGTTGGTCCGCAGACTACAGCCCGGTGTGGATCGCAGAGGATAATACGCGCTCCCATGCCAATAAGCTTGTCCACAAAAAACATACGCGATTCAAACATCTTCTCATGAATAAGGATGGTGCCCTTTACTTGGGTGGCCACTACTACCGCAATACTAATCAGGTCGGGCGGAAATCCGGGCCAGGGCGCATCATCTATTTTTGGCAGCATTCCTCCCAAATCCAGAAAGACTTTTAATTCCTGTCCTGCCGGAATACGGATAGTCGAGCCATCGGTTTCCCAAAAAATACCGAGCTTGGCAAAGGCGAGTTTTGTCATACGCAAGTTTTCGGGCGAAGCGTCCTGGATTTCAATTTCGCTGCGGGTTACCGCCGCCAAACCGATAAACGAGCCCACTTCCATATAGTCCGTACTGATTTTGAACTCCGTACCGTGCAATTTTTTTACGCCCTGAATATGAAGTATGTTCGAGCCGATGCCGTTTATTTTAGCACCCATGCTGTTGAGCATTTTACAGAGATCCTGTACGTGGGGTTCGGAAGCAGCGTTGCGGATCACGGTTTCGCCTTCGGCCAGTACCGAGGCCATAATAGTGTTTTCCGTAGCGGTTACCGAGGCTTCATCCAGAAAAATATCCTGACCCACAAGTTTGTTTGCTTGAAGAATAAAAAATCCGTCGATTTCTACCCGGGCACCTAATTCCTTCAATGCCAGAAAATGTGTGTCCAGTCTCCTGCGGCCGATAATATCTCCGCCCGGGGGCGGTAAGATTACTTTGCCCTTTCTGGCCAGCAGTGGTCCTGCAAACAATATTGAAGCGCGTACTTTTTTTGCCTCTTCACCCGGGAGCTCATCGCTTTTAATATCCGTAACCGAGATTTTGTATTCATTATCCGCCAGTTTCTGTACCGTAGCTCCCAGCTGCTGTAAGATTTCCAGCATTACGTATACATCTTCTATTTCAGGTAAATTTTTTAAGATTACCGGTTGTGTAGTGAGCAGCGTAGCGGCCAAGCAGGGGAGTGCGGCATTTTTATTGCCGCTGGCTTTGATTTTTCCTTTAAGAGGATAGTTGCCATCAATTATATACTTCTGCATAGTATAGGGAACCATACTGGCAAAGGAGTAATTTGTCAATGCATTTTCAAACTTCGTCAGTGATTCTCATTTTGTACAATATATGCTTAATAAAGTATATATAAACATAATAAATTGCTAATATAATCGTGCAAAATGAGAATCGCCGGCGCCAATATACTAACAAGTCAATTCTCATTTATTAAAATGAGAATTGCTGTAACTTCGTGGATAAGTTAGTTTTTTTGGCTTGGTTATTAAAAAATTATCAGTTTTGAGCTATAATTATCAACATTGTAAGGTATAAATTAAAGAATTGTCCGGTGTAATAAGGAGTCTGGAATAAAACATATCTATCATATAATTATAATAATAGGAAGCATGCTCTGTTTAATCCTTGTCTTTTTGTTAGGCTACACATTTTATTCCATAGGTTATGTTCAATGTGCGGGTGATGTGGAACAGGGTAAACAGGTAGCCGGTTATATTGCCAAAAAAGTGCCTTCGGGAGAGAAAGAATTCATGTACTATTTTCCGGTACAGCCTCCCGAATACTGTAACTATACGGGACATAAACAAGGGGATCACCATGACTATCCGGCCAGTGATATTTTTGCTCCCTTCGGCACCCCCATTATTGCGGTAACCGACGGTATTATAGAATGGATTTCCGCAGAGGATATCTGGGATCCTTATCAGGATGATCCGGCAACACGGGGAGGCATTGCCCTGGCCCTGCGCGGAGACGATGATATCCGCTATTATATCGCGCATCTCTCTCGATTAGTACATGGGATAAAACTGGGTCTCCATATAAAGGCGGGGCAGATTATCGGTTACGTGGGCAAATCGGGAAACGCGCGCTATACTCCGCCTCACGTGCATTTCGGCATCTCAGCGCCTACAACTTCCGATGATTGGGAAACCAGACGCGGACAGGTCTGGCCCGGACCATATCTTGATGCCTGGAAAAAGGGTATTATGCTTACGCCGGAGCTGCCTTAGAGAATTTTTTTAATAGAGATGGATGTATGCAAATAAAAAAATTAGTGAAGATATTATTGACGTTATGTGCTTTCGGATTAAATGTTTTTATTTTTTTTGCTCAAAACTCAATGAAAAACCAAGGAAACCAGGAATTATATCGTATTGCATTTTATGGTACTGAAAAGGAAGATAATTTTATAACATACGAAGGAAAAAAGCATTTTGTAGCAATAGAAGGTATCGACCCTTTTATCGCCGGCGAGTGCATAATGGCTACATCAATGTTAGCAGCCGAAGGTTCACCGCCACCCAAACCCTCTCTAATGCCCAGATATGAAGCAGAGGCGCCGTTTGAATTCCATGATGATACACAAGAGCTCCGCACGTATGATACCTACCTGAGTTGGCTGGAGATGTATTCTCCTCGGAAGGCAGCGGATTCCAATACCAGGACATGCTGGACGGAAGGCAAAGCAGGGCCGGGGACGTGTGAAATAGTGTTAATTTATATAGAAGAAATCTCCACACCGGTCGAAATTTGGACCGGTTACGGCCGCTCCGCAGAGTTGTTTTATAAAAACAATCGACCTAAAGAAGCAAATGTGTATGTACTTGAAGCGCTTGATGGTGCTGCGAACCAGTATGCGGTAACTTTTCGTAATCTTATTGTGCTTGGGAAAAGAAAGGTATTGCTGGAAGACAAAAACAGCTTTCAACCCCTCTTATTACCTGATTTTCAGAAAATAAAACAATGGCGCGCATTATTTATTGCCATTGAGATACTTTCTGTTTATCCGGGTACTGCATATAACGACACGTGTATATCGGAAATAAGGATTTGTAATTAATGCTCAAAGACTTTATTTTTTTTTACTATATCCTCTCTTACACTGTAGGGATAACTACCGTGTTTTTTGCGTTTGTGCTCCGCTTGCGCAATAAAGATAAAGCTTTGAGTAAGTTTATTCTGGTAAGCTTAAGTTTCACTATGGTGATTATTAATGGCACGCTGCTCAATTATTTTGATTTTAGTGAATTTCTTATTATTAAACAGATATTGAGATTTATAAGTTATATGAGCGCGTGCGCGTTTATATTTTTATTACTCCGTTTTGTTAATTATATATATGTTTTTAAACGAGCAAAAATCATGAATTATGTTTTTTTGCTT
>CAZEPL010000044.1:0-16809 GCA_964514135.1 uncultured Spirochaetaceae bacterium
GGATTTATTAAGATTTTAATTATAAAAAGACCGGTCGTTAAATAACTCCCGGTATTTATGTTAACCGCGTTCAAATAGATTTCTGATCTTTTTTCCCACTATCTCGATCGGATGTTCTGCCAGAGCTTTGCGCTTTGCCAGTAGATTGGGACAGCCCTTCTTGCTTTCCTCTATCCACTGTTTGGCAAAGGTACCGTCTTCGATAGCTTTTAAAGATTCCTTCATCCGCTGTTTTACACCGGGATCGATAATTTTGGGGCCGTTTACATATTCGCCCCATTCTGCGGTATTGGATATTACAGCGTTCATCTTCTGAATGCCGCCTTCGTAAATCAGATCCACGATCAGTTTTAATTCATTGAGCACCTCAAAATAGGCCATCTCCTCCGGATATCCGGCTTCGGTAAGAACTTCAAAACCGTATTTAATAAGATCCACCGTGCCGCCGCAGAGTACATTCTGTTCCCCGAACAGGTCTTCATAGGTTTCCTGTTCAAAGGTACACTCCAGCACTCCCGCTCTGGTAAAGCCCATGGCTTTAGCCATGGCAAGAGCCGTCTGGCGTGCGCTGCCCGTGTAATCCTGCCGCACTGCGATCAGGCCGGGAACACCGAATCCCGCCAGATAGGCCTTCCGTTCCTCGGTGGCCGGGCTTTTGGGAGCTACCATAATCACATCCACATTTTCAGGCGGTATTATCTGCTTATAGACAATATTGAATCCGTGGGAGCAGCAGAGGGTTTTACCTTCCGTCATATTCTGTTCGATCTTTTCTTTATACACGGATCCATGATGTTCATCCGGCAGCAGGATATGGATAATATCCGCCTTGGCCGCTGCCTCTGCGATATCGTACACGTCGAAGCCGGCATTTTTTGCCTGAGTCCAGCTGGGATTTGGTTTTCCGTTCAACTCCTCGGTTTCACCTATGATTACACGAACACCGCTGTCACGCAGGCAGAGTGACTGGGCGCTTCCCTGGCTGCCGTAACCAACTACGGCAATAGTTTTACCCTGCAGATATTTCAGATCTGCATCCTTGTCATGAAGAATATTCATCCACAACCTCCTTATTCTGGTGTTGTTAAAATATAATAGCAAAAAGGTATTGTGTAAATTGAAATATTTTTAATATAATATTGCTAAAACTGAAATAAAGGATACCAGTATGGACTTGCATAGGTTAAGACTTTTTTTACATTTAGCCGATACCCTGCATTTTTACAAAACTAGTCAGGCCTGTTACATCAGTGCTCCAGGATTAACCAGAGCCATAAAGCGGCTGGAAGATGAAGTGGGAGAAAAACTTTTCGAGCGTAATAACCGTTCGGTTTCTCTTACTCCCGCGGGCAGCCTTTTAAAAAAATATGCCCAAGATATGCTTGCCTCATGGCAGACGTTTCAGGAGGTAAGAGCGGCAAAGCAGGGCGGTGTGTACGGGGAGCTTACGTTGTACTGTTCGGTTACCGCATCCTATATGATTTTAAAGCAGATGTTGTCCGATTACAGGCGGGTGTACCCCGATGTGCAGATATACCTGCAGACAGGGGAGGCGGAGACCGCGGTAAAACAGGTGCTGGACGGCAGTGCCGATATCGCCATCGCCGCCCGTCCGGATAGACTATCAGGAAGAATCGATTTTAAGACTGTTACCACAACGCCCCTTGTGTTGATAGCCGGGGTGGAATTCGAATATAAAACAGTTGATGATACCCCGTTTATAATACCTGCTCACGGACTATCCAGGACGCGTCTGGACAGATGGTTCGATATAAGAAAGATTTCTCCTCCGATTTACGCTGAAGTGTCGGGAAACGAAGCCATTATCGCTATGGCCAGTCTGGGCCTGGGTATAGGAACTGTTCCCCGCCTGGTGCTGGAGCAGAGTTCTTTAAAGAACGATATTAAAATCCTGCCTCTTACACCGGAGCTCAAGGAATATGAAGTGGGCTACTGCCGTCTGCACAAGAAGATTCAGAGAACAGCGGTTAAGGCATTCTGGCAGATGATACCTGATAGCGTGTGAGGCGGTGGGATGCGGGCTATAATAGTGGTGTACTTGGGATAAATTACAAGAATGCCTCGGAGGTTTTCGATATTCCGGCCGGAGAAACCATGGAGGAACACGAGTTTACCGATGTCGCTGAGATGGAAGATGTTACGGCCGAAGGCTATCTGGAAACAACAACCGGACAGGCATCAGATACTGTTTCCGGTTTTACCACCCGATTTTTTATGAAATGGAACGCTCGGAAAATAATGGAGTGGTAATAGAGTGGAAGGTAAAATGGATGGCTCCCAAAGCAAGCTCCTACGCTGAAAGAAATAAATTCTGGATCAAGCTGCTGGATGAGAGTGAAAACCTTGTCTATACATTACACTGGAAGCCACTGCCTGATGCGGCCGACCGCACTACCACAGACGGTAGTCCGGACTGGGATGTGATTAAGGCTGTTCCGGCAAATATCGATATTGATATAGCGGACACCAGCGGTTCGGGTTTTTAATGTTCTAACTGATATGAGTTCCTTTACCTATTAAAAATTACTGCCACAACAATAAAGACGCAATTATTAAAATTCTTGAGTAGTAGTAACATAAAATCAACTATTACAATTTTTATCTTGCGCAGTGCAATAACAGAAATTAGAATTATTGTAAGCTATTAATCTTAAAGATAAGATTTTTTATTGACCACATTGCTGCTTCAATGCAGTTAAGGAAAGGAGATGCCATGGAAGATAAACAGGCATCTTTAGCTTACAAACTTGGTCTAAGCTTGAGAATAAAAATAGTATTAACCTTTTTTATTTTTATCTCGGTTATAAGTTTATTAATCTCATTTGCCAACTATTATATTTTATCTAATGAGCTTTTTGATAAATTACAGGATCAGATTAGGAATATTACCGGTATAGGCAGTATGTCTCTGGACACTCAAGCACTGAACAGACTCAATACTCTGATGTCAGAGGATTTAAGCGAAGAGCAGGTTGCAGAAATCGAGAAATCCGAGGATTATCAACTTATATCCGTTCAATTGAACAGAATAAGAGATGTGGAAAGCGATCTTATTACCTATGTATATATTCTTGTTCCCACGGAAGATGAAAACACAGCCCGTTTTTTAGTGGACGCGGATGTGCTTGCCGGATTGGAAGAGAAGGAAGCTTTAGAACAGGCAGGGGAAGAATATGACGATGAGATTTCTCACTTTAATTCGGAGTATGATATTGCGGTATTTGATGTAATGAAAAAAGCCTTTGCGGAAAAAGCAAATCTGGTAGAGGAGGAATATTATTTTGATGAAGATTATCAGGTTAATTCATTCAGCGGCTACGCGCCTCTATTTACTGAAGATGGGGAGACTTTCATCGGTTTACTCGGTATAGATATGACGGACAAGGATGTGACCGCGGTTTTAAGCCAAGTATCCTTACTCAGTATCGGCATTGCCGGTTCGGCCCAGGTGTTATCTTTGATTGTATCCTTAATATTGGGTACCATGTTTACGCGCGGGATAAAGCACCTGGACAAAATTGTACGCCGCTTTGGTGAAAAGGAGCTCAATGTCCGGGCAGTGGTAAAAACAAAGGATGAAGTTGGCAGATTGGGCTTTACCTTTAACCAGATGGCCCAGACAATTCAGAACTACAGTGCTCATCTGGAAAATCTGTTGCTGGCTTACGGCCGTTTTGTTCCTCATGATTTTCTCCACTTTTTGAAGAAAGAGAGCATAATCGATGTCCGGCTGGGCGATCACACTCAGCAGGATATGACCGTACTGTTTTCAGACATACGCTCCTTTACCACTCTTTCGGAGTCTATGAACCCTGAAGAGAATTTTAATTTTATAAATTCGTATTTAAAACGCATGGGACCGGAAATACGCTCCAATAAAGGTTTTATAGATAAATATATCGGTGATGCTATTATGGCGCTTTTTCCCGGAGAGCCGGAGTACGCGTTGAATGCAGCCATAAATATGCTTCGTACATTGAAAGAATATAATGAGCATCGATCACAGCAAAACTATCAACCCATACGCATCGGTATCGGCATTCATACGGGCAAGCTGATGCTGGGAACGGTAGGGGAACACGAACGAATGGATGGAACGGTTATAGCAGACGCAGTGAATCTGTCCTCACGTCTGGAAAGTTTGACCAAACTCTACGGAGCGAGTATCGTGATCAGCGGTGAGACTCTCAAGCTTTTACCTGATAGAGCCAAATACAATGTCCGCTTTATAGACAGGGTGCAGGTAAAAGGCAAGACCAAGCCGGTTATTATATATGAAATCTATAATGCGGATTCTGCCAAAACCAAGGAGAAGAAGAAAAAAAATACTGCTGTATATATAAAAGCTGTGGAAGATTATGCCCGGGGCGATTTTAAAAAGGCATTAGCACTTTTTAAAAGCTTGCATCAGCAGGATGGGGAGGATAAACTATATTCATTATATAGTCAGCGCTGTGAACGTTTTCTAAAATACGGCGCTCCTGCTAACTGGAAGGGTATTACCATACTGGATTCCAAATAACGGCAGGCAATAAATGCTGCCGATAGACAATATTGAATTATTTTAAGGCAGGCTGCACATATACGTCTATGCGTGCTACTTTTCCTGTACGCTGGAAAATCGCGGCCGATGTTTCCTCATCCAGAGCAAGTTTCGTTGAGTTTATAATTCTTCCGTACGCATAGGTTACGGTAATCTTGGCCTGATCGGAAATGTGGTACACAAAAGGCACTTTGCAGTAGGTAAAAGCCAGTGATCCTCTCTGTAACTCTATTTGAGAAGGCATATCTTCTATATTATAGTAATTGAAGACTGTATTTACTTGGACAAACTCGGATTTCCGCAGTAAGATCGGATCAAAGCGAATATAACCCTCTTCAACGTTGATCCCCAGCTCACCCCATCTTGATAAGATATCTTCTTTAACTTGCCCGGTCATACCCGGTTGTTTGGCACCGGCATGAGCGGGTGTATGAGAATACGGGTCTGTGGGGAAGGCACCGTAGAGCTCGGGTGATTTGTTAAGGCCTATACCTGCGCGGGTAACATAATAGTGCTCAACAAGTTTGGCCAGAGTTTGTTTTTGTGAATTCTTTTTCACAGCCCAATAATAGTTTTCTTCAAGTGCGAGTACCAGTTTGGAAACCATGTGCCAGTAAATACAGCCCAAACCTTCATAACTGTAAAAAGTGCCCGAACGGCCGGTAAAAGATTGGTGATCGAAAATCTCTTCAAAAATACCGAGAATAAGCTTCTGTTCTTTTGTTGCCAATTCTTTGTATGTGGTATGAGATAATTCCTTAAGAGCCTGTTTTAGTTCGTTTGCGTTGCGGAATGTTGCGTTGAAATGGAAACCGCCGTTTATATCCTGCTTGACTATGTGCGAGTTACCATCTTTGATAAGCATTTTAAGTAGTTGTGACTGTTCAAATTTTTGCTTGGGGATGATGTTTTTTTCCATAAAGCGGGGGAGCTGCCGGTCGGGGTAGAGGATATAACTGTACTGATCCGAACGGTACATGCTGCCAGCCCGTAACGCATCCATGAGTTCAACTACCTCTTCCGGAGACAGCAATCCGCAGCTTAAGACGGCAACCTGTCCCTCCAGCATTTCGTATAAATGGCGGATACTCACTTCATCGTTATTCACAACCTTCATAAGATTGTAAGCATGATAGAGACCGTCGCTGCGTTTGTTTGCTTTTATGGTGTGATCGAAATAATCGAGGGTGATTTCAAAAAAAGCGTTTAACTGATGAGGAGATACCTGGGTTTTATCACCGGAAAATCCATTGGCATAGATAGTTTTTCGATAATCACTTCCCGCGCTGCCAAGCAGATCAAGTATCTTTTTTCGGTTACTATCCGAAAATTTACCCTTTAATAATTCTTTATTATCCTGTAATACATGACTAATTGAGGTGAGCAGAGTAGCTACTTCTTGGGAGAGAGTAACGGTTTTAATATGTGCGTCAGCAAAAAGATCCTGTGCAAAGGAGAGAAAACGACGCAGGTAATAGAGTGTAACCATTGATACACCGTAACCCACCAATGCGTTATTGGCATCATTCCATTCAGGTCTCTGTGTATTCAGCCAGATACCGGCTTCGGGGATAAAGTTTGATACTTTTGCCAGAACCGATACCAGAAGCTTTTCTGTAAGATTTACCCTGTAGACTCCTTTATCGTTGTCCGGAAGTAATTTGCCGTCGCTGCCTATTTGCTTGACGCGTTTCTTGATTTCATGCTCGAGATGGTCGTCGAAATCGATTGTGTTATGGGGATCCTTAAGCAGGTCGCGGTAGCTCTTTATGCGATACGGAATATTGGCATACGCAAAAATATCCTGGGTTAAGAAGTCATTGAGTTTGCCGGGGTGATACTTATGAGATATTTCCAGCAGTTTGAGCAGGTAAATTATCTGATGGTCGCCCCAATAACCGATATGCGACCAGGGATCTTTAGGATCCAGCACTTCCCAATCAATACCGGCGCGGGTAATCCGGTAGGGATTATAACCGTCAGCTGTGGAGGCATTCACGAATTTACAGATCATGCTTTCCACATATTCCGGAAAAGAGATGCTTAAAGCTTCCCAATTCTGAAATATATCGCGCCAGTTACCCTGGTAATAGAGCCGTTTGGAGCCGTCCTCGTTCTTGGTTTGGATGGAAAAAAGATTCCACGGCCTGCTGGGATCGCCGTGCCTGCGGCTGAAGGTGAGCGGCAGGTATTCATAACAAATGCGTTGTAAATCAGGATTATGTGTGTTCGCGGCATTTTGGATTACGTCCGAGTAATTGCAGGTCTGTGCTAAGCTATCAATAAACGATTTACATTCATGAGTGATGTTTTTATTCATGTGGGAGATGTGAGCCTGCAAATCTTTTTTTTCCACCCTGTAATTGTCATTGAAGATGCCGCCGCGCATAATATTGAAGAGCACATTCGAGAAATGCCGTCCTGAGGTTAATTCATCCGCGGTTGCCTGCAGACCGTCGGCATTGGCCACAATCTTTATTAAGTTATCCGTTCCCCTTTGGATATCTTGTTCCAGCTCTTCCTGCAAATGCTTTGAGCAACTTAAATGCTTTTCCAAGGCAATAATATCCGAACTATCCTGATTTATCTCAGCCGCGAGATACCAGCTGCGATGCTTTCCTGAAGCAAGATCGAAACAAGAGTTAATCAGATAGGCACCGCGCGCGGCCCTCACATCTGCTTCCTGAACAATAGGTTCGCCTTTTCTAAAAAGGTCCAGCTGATTCGAGGAGATAAGCTTTGCAGCCTCAGGTAAAGCGGTGGACCAGGCGGTAGTGGCTTTAAGCCCCTCACTGGGTTCGGCCTTATCGCTGGGTATGGAGCTTAAATAAAAAATACCTATACCGGAATCCGGCAGCAGCTCATTCTTTTTATAAGCATTGGTTAGGGTACTCATTTGAATCTGGAGCAAGTGCGTGACGCCGTAGGGCAGGATGTTTTGAATACCATCAACTATACGGATGCTTAAGTCTTGCTTGCCGTGATTGTGGATTTCGGATCGCTTTATGAAACCATACTTATCGCTTGAAAACCAGCCGTATTTAAAGGATACGGCTAAATCGTTATTTATTTCTTCGAAGATGAGTTTATTTCCGTACACATTCTTATAGATGTTTCTGTTAATATCATAGAGCCCGCTACATCTATCTGAAAAAGGCTTCCAGAGGTGGGCTTTTTTGTCTTTTTGAATATACACTATTGTTTTACTTCCGGTGATTTCGTGGGAATCCGTTATTTGGTCATCATTATAGTAGGGAAAGAGAGCATTGTCTGGATCTTTCCTGCCTGCCGACAGAGCGCCGTTACTGGAGATAAACATCCAGTGATCCGAATCGCTTACTATGCTCATAAAAAAAGGCGGCATGAGGTGGTAATTTTCGATTTTATAAAATCTTTCGCCATCCCTTTCCACATAGCAGCCATTGATCTTATATTTCTTATCTTTCTTCATGTTATTCGTAATAAAACAATTATTCGAATCTATCATAATTAAATGCTTAACCCCTGATTTAAATCAACACTAGATGATATTTTAATGACTGAATAATAGTAGATAGGTTGCGTACGGTCAAGTTATATTATAGTTTATTCAGTTTAAGGAAACATATCTATCTGATTTTAAAAATACAGTCGAATATGTGCATAACCTGCCGGATGATAAGATGGAGCAGTTTGTAAAGAATAATGCCCAGGATATCCAATCCATAGTGGAACAGTTATTTTCTCTTTTTGGTACAAAGATCGGTGATGATGAGGGTGTTAATGCGATTTTAGAATCATTTCCCGAAATGAAACTTGAAAGATTTGATAAGTTCTGGCCCGAATAATAAATGAAATGGTTTTATAATTTTCCAAACATCATTGGAAATTTTCATCCAAGCATATATACTAGGTGTAAGATGCCCGAAATGAAGTGTGAGATTAACTATGAAAACAGTCTCTCTGTTTTAAAAATCGTTGCTACAGGTAAAGCCTCTGTTGAAGGTTACAATGACCTGGTCGAACAGATGATGAAGCACCCCAAATGGAATCCCGGTATGAAAACTTTAATAGATCAGCGCAGCCTTGTAACCGACCATCTGTCAACCGAATCCATAACCGCTATCTCCAATTTAATCAAAGCTCTGCGGGAAAAGCTGGGCAACGGAAGCTGCGCGCTGGTGATGTCGGAACCCGTAGGTATTAATATGGCAAAGATGTGGAAATTGATTACCCAGGCTGATGTGCATTTCAAAATAAGTGTCTGCAATTCGGTTGATCAAGCGGTTGACTGGCTGAAAAGAGGTTATTGACCAAATCCAACCTGCACAAAATTCAAAAATTACTCACCAAGTATTCAGGAAGGCTTTGAATAAACTCCTTGATCTCATCCCTGGCTCTTCTGTAGTGCTGCAGGGCCTCTTTTTCTGTCTTGGCATCTTTGGCCATGCGCGGTGGGTCGTCAAAACCTTTGTGCACGATTTTTGTTTTGGCCGGAAAGTAGGGGCAGTTCTCATTGGCATGGTCACAGACAGTTACCACATAATCAAATTCCTGTATGGGAAGTTCGCTGGTCAGTTTGCTCTTGTGACCGGAAATATCCACGCCCGCTTCCGCCATAACATTGACAGCATATGAATTTAAACCGTGTTTTTCTATACCAGCGGAATAGACTTGAATACTGTCTCGCTTTAGGGCCTTGGCCCAGCCCTCGGCCATCTGACTGCGGCAGGAATTACCGGTGCAGAGAAAGAGCCCAGTTATTTTGCTGCTCATCCGGGAGGACCCCTTTTAAAATAAGCGGACTCTCTTTCCAGGTTCTGTTTAATAACGGTTTCAAGGCAACCGATGAACTCCATGATACAGGCACAGCGTAGAGAGTAGTACACGGTTGTGCCCTGTTTAGTATTATCAACAAGCCCTGCGTTTTTAAGAATTGAGAGATGCTTTGAAGCGGTCGACATATCGATACCGATCATTTCCGCCAGTTCGCATACGCAGTGTGGGTTTTCATAGAGTTTTTCAACCATAAAGAGCCGTGAGGGATGGGCAAGGGCTTTGAGTATCTTGGCCCGCGTCTCACAGCGCTGTTTTTCTTGTTTTTTCATTCTTTGGTCCTTATTGGTAATATAGCCAAATATCTGATAAGAGGTCAACATTCTTATTGACTTTATTTTACTATTTGGTTAAATTGCCAAGTAGGAAATATAGGGAATTATATGCAGAAAAAACTCAATATCTTTGAGAAATATCTCACACTCTGGGTAATGCTCTGTATCGGTGCCGGTATTCTGTTAGGTAAGCTGGCACCGGGAGTCGCCGTTACTCTGGATTCGCTTTCCGTGTTTCAGGTATCAATCCCGATTGCCGTAGCCTTGTTTTTTATGATGTATCCGATTATGGTAAAAATCGATTTCAAAGAAGTGATTAAGAGCGGCGAAACAGTGGAGTTGTGGCGCAGTTATATTTCCGGTACGATCCTGCTGGGTATTGCACCTTGTACCGCTATGGTGTTGATGTGGTTCCAAAACAAATTCTTACATTACCTTTCACCGGTAAGTATCATTGCTTTGCTGACAACACTGGTACTGCTTTTCTCATTTAAAGGGGATAAAATTATTGAGAATCCGCTTACCATTGTCTGGATAGCGATTCCTCTTTTTATTAAGACATTATTAATTTTCATGATCGGATATTTTGTTTTCTCAAGGTTATTAAAACTCAGGTATGAGGATGCCGCACCAGCCTCAATGATTGGTGCTTCCAATAATTTTGAAGTAGCCTTAGCGACATCGACTATGCTGTTTGGCTTAGCATCCGGAGCTTCACTGGCCACAGTTGTGGGGGTTCTTATTGAGGTTCACGTCATGCTCATGCTTGTCCGGATATGTAAAAAAAGCTGCGGTATATTCAACGAATGCGCTTTAAATGAAGCACAATGCAAGAAAATACCGCAGAAGCAGATTGCCGAATAGGAGGTTTTTATGAAAATACAGATTTTAGGAGCAGGATGCCCCAAATGCCATTTGCTCGAAACACATGTAAAACAGGCGGTAGAGACGGCTGGCATCAACGCTGAAATAGGAAAGGTAACGGATCTGGATGAAATAATGAACTTTGGTGTTATGATGACGCCCGCCTTAGTGGTTGACGGCGAGGTAAAGAGTGTGGGTAAGGTTCTTTCTAAAGAACAATTAATAGATATTTTAAAGAATGAGGATAGATAATATGTCCGAATCGTGCGGTTGCTGTTGTAGCGGTGTAAACCTTGTGTACGCCTGTTCCGGTGCCGCGGATACAGGATTATTGGCGGATCGTGTGGCCGGAAAAATAATGAAAGACGGCTGTGCTCAGATTAGATGATAAATGGCTCATAAGATTTTCCACCCTAATGTAATACTCGTTATTCTCGCTGCCGTCTTTCTGGCTGTATTTTTTATTCCTTTCTCTGCTCAGGTCGCACCGGGAGCGCTGCATGAAGCTTTAGCCTTGCTTTCGGAGTATGCCCGGGAGCATGTACTGTTTTGTTTGATACCCGCCTTTTTTATTGCCGGTGCTATTATGGTTTTTTTAAATCAGCAGACGGTAATTAAGTATTTGGGTCCCAAAGCCAATAAATTTGTGGCCTACTCCGTAGCCTCGGTTTCGGGCTCGGTACTCGCAGTCTGCTCCTGCACCGTGCTGCCTATTTTTAAAGGAATCTATAAAAAAGGGGCGGGGATCGGCCCTGCCGTATCCTTTTTATACTCAGGTCCGGCCATTAATATACTCGCGATTGTACTTACAGCTAAAGTACTGGGCTGGCAGCTTGGCTTAGCGAGGGCCATAGGGGTGGTTGTGTTTGCCTTTGTGATCGGTCTTATCATGCACCTGATATTTAAGAAACCAGATGAAAAGCGGGTTACGGATGAGCGTATGTTTCAGAGCGGTAGTGAAGATAAGAGCCGAACGCTGGGTCAGAACGCGCTTTATCTTTCGGCCATGATCGGGATTCTGGTATTTCTTAACTGGACGCCTTCAGACGGTTCACTGTCGGTATGGGATGCTATTTTTTCCTACAAATACCTCATTACAGGTGTATTTGCCCTATGCCTTGTTGTTATGCTTATTGCCTGGTTTAAAAAGCAGGAGCTTAAAGGTTGGCTTGTATCTACCAGAGATTTTAGTGTCCAGATACTACCGCTTTTATTTGCAGGAGTACTGGTGGCAGGATTTCTTTTAGGAAGGCCGGGGCATCAGGCATTAATTCCTACAGCATGGATAGCCGGACTGGTAGGGGGCAACTCGCTTTTTTCCAACGCAATTGCTGCGGTCTCCGGTGCGCTTATGTACTTTGCCACGCTAACCGAAGTACCCATTTTACAGGGACTTATGGGCGCGGGCATGGGGCAGGGACCGGCCCTGGCGCTGTTACTGGCCGGCCCTTCGTTGTCTCTTCCTTCAATACTAGTCATACACAGTGAATTGGGATTTAAAAAAACCTTGGTCTATATACTTCTGGTGATAGTGATGTCGACTGTGGCGGGAATGGGGTATGGTGTAATCATAGGCGTTTGATAAAAGCTTATTTCATAATTATTCTTGACGGTAAGAAGATCATTATACTATCTTAAAGAGAGTCATAACGTATTATTTTGAATATACTAATTTTTAATTGTGGCAGTTCATCTCTCAGTTTCAAAATCTTTACGCATAAAGAGCGGGAACTCAATGTCATTTTAAAAGGCAAAGCACATAGGGTAGGAGTAGTCGGAAGTGAAAAATCTTTTATTGAATTTTCATTAGGTGAGGAAAAAGTAAGAACAAGCGTTGATATTCCGAATCATAGAAAGGCCGCGGAATTGGTTTTTGCATTTTTGAAAGACAAAGAGATAGCAGTAAACAGTATCGGCCACCGGTTTGTACATGGCGGAAGCTTTTTTAAGAGCTCCACTCTCATAGATGAAGATGTTAAAGAGAAGCTGAAATTATGTGTCCCCCTTGCTCCTATTCATAATCCGGTTTCTTTGAGTGTTATTAATGCTTCATTTTCCCATTACTCGCATATTCCTCAATATGTGGCGTTTGATTCTGCCTTTCACTCTACAATTCCATATTACGCATACACATACGCGCTTCCCATAGATCTGATTAAGAAATATGATTACAGGAAATTCGGGTTTCATGGTCTTTCTTATTCTTTTGTTACAGAGAGGGTTTCCCGTTATTTAGGCATTCCCATAGATAAGTTCAAAATGGTAGCCTGTCATCTGGGCACGGGCGGAGCAAGCGTTTGCGCAATCAACCGGGGCCACTCAAGCGATACGTCGATGGGGTATTCGCCCCTTCCCGGGCTTGTTATGAGTACGCGCAGTGGCGATCTGGATCCCATGCTTACGATTTACATCCTTTATCTATTCGGTTTTAAAACTGATGAGTTAAATGATATTTTGAGTAAGAAGAGCGGCTTGCTCGGTGTTTCGGCGTATTCGAGTGATATACGAGATATTATTGCCCATTTGAATAAGGAAGATATGCAGTCCGAGTTGGCGTTTAAAATGTATATACACAGGTTAAAAAAATATATCGGTAGTTATATTGCGGCCCTCGATGGTATTGATGCGCTTGTTTTTACTGATGATATAGGTGTAACCAATCCCGGTGTCAGAGAAAAAGTATGTGACAATATGGAATGGTGCGGACTTCTGCTTGATAAAAGGCTCAATGCGAAAGCTGATATAAATACGATCAATTCCTTACATTCAAACTCTTCAAAAGTAGCGGTTCTCTCCGTACCGACCGATGAAGAGCTTATGATCGCGGAACAAGGAGTAAAGTTATTAATAAAAAAATGATTGCGGTATTTAATCCGCAAAATAATTCTTTTACTCTTTACGACCCGGTAAGTGGTGAAAGTTCTTATGTGGATATTGAGGGTTTAAAGCGTCATCAGTTAGAGTACGTCTGCTATCTGCTTTATAACGGGGGTGAGGTAATTACAGACTCAATTACACGTATAGATGGACAAACTGTCCGGAGGATTAAAGATACTATCCATCTGCTTCCAGAACATAATCAGAAGACGTATCAAGCTGTAAAAAAAATATATTTGGATAGACCCGCTATCCCTCATTTTCTGCTCTGTGAAACGGGATTCTTTTCGAGGCTCCCCGAAGAGGTGACTGCATACGCTGTGCCTGTGTTTTTAAAAAAAACCGGAATAAAAAGATTCGGCTCTAACAGTCTTTTCCATGAATACATGATGCAGATGCTAAAAGAGGTCGTTCAAAATCGCGCTAACAAAATTGTAAGTGTGTATTTAGGTAATTCCCCGCATATTGCAGCAATAAAGGACTCACGCCCCGTTGAAATGACAACGGGTTTTAGCAGTCTGGAAGGTTTAATGTCGGTAAACGGCTGTGGGGATATTGATCCCACAATTATATTCGACCTGTATTCAAAAGGCATGCCCTTTAATGAAATTAATATATTATTATCGCAGAAGAGCGGATTCAGCGGTCTTGCCGGCAGAGAGTGTGATTTTAAACAGATGCTTACTGAAGAAGATAGCAAAATAATCAAGCTGAGAAAAATATTCGCCTATAATGTAGTACGATATATCGGTGCCTTTATCTCCGTTATGGGTGGAGTGGATAGTATTGTTTTCGGATGCAGCAGGATAGAGACTGCTTTGAGTTTGATTGTGGAGATAATCAGTCATTTTACTTTTTTAAATATCGAAATAGATAAATCCATAACGATAAACGAACATATGAAAATAAGTACTTATAATTCCATGGTGGATGTCTACTGTTTCGCTTATGATAGATTGAAAATGATTCGTAAATTAGCTACACTGTCTTTAGAAGTGGAGCGAGAGTAAAGGAGTATTGTATGGATGAAAAAAGATTTATTGTTGATATAGGTATGAAGAATCTCCCTTTTCCTATGGATGTTATTTCAAAAACAAATCCGCAGGGGCAGCGTACGGTGGCGGA
The DNA here is from genome assembly GCA_964514135.1 of uncultured Spirochaetaceae bacterium. GTDB lineage: Bacteria > Spirochaetota > Spirochaetia > SZUA-6 > RPPD01 > JAFGGG01. The sequence goes on from CAZEPL010000044.1 coordinate 14,521, forward strand.
TATATCCATTCAGGCCAGGATAATGAAAGAATTTGAGGCTATCGGTGTAGATAGATTCATCCAGATTCTGCATCAGCATCGTGAGAAAATAGGCACAAACACGCTGAAGCAAAATATAATGGACTATGTACACGAATTAAAGGCCAGTATGGTAAAGATAGATTTTGAATATCCCTATTTTGTTGAAAAATTGACACCTGTGTCAAAAGAAAAATGCCTTGTAAGGTATAAATGTATTTACCAGGTAAAGTATCCCTCTGCAGATAATAAGCCAAAAGCAATTTTTCGAATTGAAGTCCCGGCCATAACATCATATCCCCAGTCATTCAAAGAAGCATCGTGGGGTTTGTTCGGTCAGCTGAGTCTTGTACTCATCGAAATTGAATCCGATAAAGACATTTTTCCGGAATATCTTGTCGAGCTGGTAGACACGTACGCCCTGACACCCGTGTATTCGTTTTTAACGGAAGAAGATCAGAAATATGTAATAAAAAGGATTCATGAAGAAAAGAAGACGTCTGTGGTTATGATGGATGAAATAAAGAACGAGCTCGCAGGCAGCAAAGACATATCATGGTATTCAATTCATTGTGCAAACTTCGGCATGCTGCACTCATACAGTACCTTTATTCAAACCGAAAAGAGTATGTGGGTACCATTCAGCGGTTATTCGGATGAGGTGTAATGTCCAAAGTTTTATCTGTGTTTATCAGTATCTGTTTGTAAAAATTCACCGTTTTACATATCGCTTATGAAGGTGGTAATGAAAAAACAAGAGATTATACAGTTAGTAAATAAAATGTCATTAGAAGAAAAGGCCGGTCTCTGTTCAGGATTAGACTTCTGGCATACCAAAGAGATAACACGTTTGGGAATTCCCGCCATTCGAATGAGTGACGGACCTCACGGTGTGCGTAAGGTGTCGTTAGATAAGGGATTGGATAAAAGTCAGCCCGCAACCTGCTTTCCCACGGAAGCGGCTTTGGGCTCATCCTGGGATACAGAGCTTTTAACAGAAGCAGGCAGGGCGATCGGCCGGGAAGCCCAGGCTCAGGGTGTTCAACTGGTATTGGGACCCGGAATAAATATGAAACGCTCACCGCTTTGCGGCAGAAACTTCGAGTACTATTCCGAAGATCCACTGCTCACGGCCGAGCTGGCGGGTGCTTTTGTAAAGGGTATGCAGAGCCAGGGTGTGGGTGCCTGTGTAAAGCATTTTGCCGTCAACAATCAGGAAACGGACAGAATGCGTATCGATGCGATGGTCGATCAGAGGACTCTGCGTGAAATCTATTTGCATGCTTTTGAGAGGGTAATCAGACAAGCACAGCCCATGACTGTCATGGCCGCTTATAATAAAATAAACGGAGAATACTGTAATCAGAGCAGGAGTTTGCTTTATGACATCTTACAAAAAGAATGGAATTTTATGGGATTTGCGGTATCGGATTGGGGAGCTGTGGATGACCGTGTACAGGCTTTAAACGCCGGACTGCATCTGCAGATGCCGTATGACGGCGGTATCTCGGATAAAAAAATAGTCCAGGCCGTTAAACAGGGAAATATTAAGCAGGATCATCTGGATAACATGATAATAAGTCTTTTACACAATGTTTTTTGGGCACATGAAAACAAAAAACAAAGCGCAGCCGTTGATTATAATGAGCATCATAATTTAGTACGCAGGGCTGCGGCGGAAAGTATGGTGCTTCTGAAAAACGAACGGAATACACTGCCGATAGAACCGGAGAAATATAAAAAAATCCTGGTGGTGGGAGCTTTTGCAGAGAATCCCCGTTTTCAAGGGTCAGGCAGCAGTCAGATTAATCCGACGACAGTGGATATACCATACGATGAAATAAAAAAAATAGCAGGGGATTCCTTTAATCTCCAATATGCTCAAGGGTATTCTCTGGATGACAAAGAGGATGAATCACTTGTTGCACAGGCATCCACTCTTGCCCGCGATGCAGATATTGTGGTGGTACTGGCCGGCCTGCCCGATTTATATGAATCCGAGGGATATGACCGTGTGCATTTGGATCTTCCGGCCGCTCACAATAAATTGATAGCCGGACTGGCCAAAGTTAATTCCAAAGTTGTGGTAGTGCTGCAGAACGGCTCGGCGGTAACTATGCCCTGGCTTGATGAGGTAGCAGCGGTACTGGAAACCTGGCTGGGTGGTCAGGCCGTAGGAGGAGCCATTGCCGATGTGTTATTTGGTAGGGTTAATCCTTGCGGAAAACTGGCAGAGAGTTTTGCCAGGAGACTGGAAGACACTCCCGCTTT
>CAZEPL010000044.1:16909-31847 GCA_964514135.1 uncultured Spirochaetaceae bacterium
CAAGAACAGCACCCGTTAAAAACATTAGCAGCCTTCCGGAAGATTGAATTACAGCCCGGAGAGCAAAGAGATGTTACCTTTATTCTTGCCTATACTGATTTTGCTTATTATAACGCACGCACATCCAAGTGGATGTGCGTGCCAGGTGTGTATAAACTCTCCATCGGCTCCTCCAGCCGGGATATTCGGTTTTGCCAGAGTATTGAGCTTGCCGCCCCGGAATCTGAAAAAATTAAGTTATCAAAAGACTCGACATTTAAGGAATGGCTGCAACATCCGCAAGGTAAGGAGCTGATAAAACCATTAATCGATGCCATGTTATATGTGTTGGGAGTAACAGATGAGGCTGATAGTGAACAAAAACAGCTGGATCTGGTGCGAAATTTGGCGGCCGATATACCGATCTGTAGAATGAGCCAGTTCTCTCAGGGTAAGATTACGGAACAGATGATTGATGATGTTGTAAAGCGGATTAAGTGAGAGGATTTTCAGGCATCTCGTTTGCTGCCGCCGTTTACTTTACTCTGATTTGTTCTGTCTTCACAACTTTTTAAAATCATATTCAGCATCGCTTTGTATGAAATACCTTCCAGTTTGGCCATTTTAGCCAGATGACCGTCCCAGCACCAGCCCGGATTAGGATTAACTTCCAGCAAACGCGGTGTGCCGTGACGATCGAGGCGCCAGTCAAAACGGGCGTAATCACGACATTCCAATCGTGCGAATAGTTTTAAACAGCTGGCAATGAGAAAACGCGATGTGTCTTCGCTTAAATCCGCTTCAACCGATTTCAATTTTTTCCAGTAAGGTGATTTCGGATCCCATTTTGCCTCATATCCGCATATTTTAGGCAGATGGTCCGGTAGATCCGAATAGTCTTCTTCGATAATGGGAAGCACGGTGTATGAGTCGGGCAGGTTGCCGATAATACCCACACTCAAATCTTTACCGGAAAGAAATTCTTCAATCAAAATTGTTATGTCAAACCCTATTTTCGCTCTTAACTTGACAATCACATTTTCCAGCTGTTTTATATTATGGCAGACACTCTCTTTGCTGATCCCAATGCTTGAGTCGCCTATATTCGGTTTTACAATAACGGGAAAGTGTATGGGAAATTCAATAAAAGTGGTGTCTTCGGGTTTTATGACAAAGGCCTGAGGCACAGGCATGTCCAGCTCCTGCGCCACACCGCGGACGAGCGACTTGTCGTAACAAAAGGCAAGGCACTGAGGTGATCCGCCGCTGTAGGGGATATCGAGCATTTCGCACATTGCGGGAATGTGCAGTTCTTTTGCGGCTTCATTGTTATAACCTTCGTCGCAAAGGTTAAATACAAAATCAATCTTGTCTCTGTTTTTAATGAGGACATTTACCAGATTTGCATGATTATCGAAATAGCTAAATTTGTATTCGTAAATTCCTGTGAGTGATTTCTTAAGTTCATTAATAGTGTAAAAATCATCATCGTCAAAAGATCCGTCGGGTTTTACTCTGTCTTCCAGATGCGGGTCACCCATAATAACAGCTACAGAACGCACGTCTTTCATCGGTTTCTTTTTTTTCGTCCACTCTTTGTGAACAACAGCGGTTACAATAATTCTCTGCACCATCATGCCCAAATCCTGATTTCTCTGTGATTCAGGGCAGATGGTTCTGTGAACCTGAATCTCCTTAAAACCGGCTTCTTCAAGCATGTTCTGAATTGATTCTTTTGTGTAAAGTCTTTCGGCATAAAACTGGTCGGCCACCACGCCCTTTTTTACATGCGTAATTACTTCACGCGAAACTAAACGCTCTTCATCCTTGGAAAGACAGCGTTCTCTGCATACGAAGTAATCCTTGTCTATCCACTCCCAGCTTCTTGCTTCATAATTTTTGCGGATGTAATCACCGTCCGTTACATCGATCAGCAGAGTAGCCATAGGCTTCAACGTGCGTAATGCTTCCCGAAGCACGGTTTTATCGTCATTTTGGGATTCGAAATAACCGAAACTGTTGCCAAGAATTAATATAAAATCAAAAAAATCCGGAGTATATGTTAATTTTCTGGCGTCACCCTCTTTGAAATTAATTGACCAGCCTTCCTGACTGGTCTGCTTCTTGGCTTTGGTAATCAAATAATGAGATCTGTCCAGACCGTACACATGTGTATAACCCTGTCGCGCCAGTTCGAAGGTGTGCCTGCCCTGGCCACAGCATAAGTCGAGAATATACTGATCTTTAGCCGGTTTTACAATAGAAAGAAAGGTATCGATTTCCGTTTTTGTTATATTCTGATCACCTACAACATCACCGTCCGTTCTCAGATAATTGGCGTTAAATATCTCACGCCACCAATCGGCCTTTACATAGCTCTCAAGGCTGTTTACCGGACCTAAGACATGGATGGGCTTTTTTTTACGATCAATTCTCATGGGAAAAAACCTCTCCATTAGTTAAATGAATAGGTTATACACCCGTTTGTTAATAAATGCAAGATAAAAAAGTAAATAATTACAGGATAATCATATGTTATTTTTTAAAATAACATCTCTCATTTTACAGCCCAAAGCTTTGGCCAAAACGGGACATTTCACAATAAACATATAAAACAATATTTTTTCCTCATCCACTAAACTTTCGAAATTCCCCTGACCTTTGCTTATAATGAAATCGCTCTTTTCGTATACCTCTCTGAACTCTTTTGAACACAAATGTAATATGACGCCCGGCGCATCGGATCCGGTTGTGATAAGGTGCGCAATCTTGTCGATGCCGCATTGTATAGCATCTTCAAGCGTGCAGTCGTTGATAATGGGACTACCTCTTACGGCCACATATATGTCTTTATTGTGATACATATTTCGTATTTCTTTTATAAGAATTTTATCAAAAATTATTTCACCCGCGTTATCGGCTAAATAGAGGAGGGTTCGCGCTTCTCTTAGATGTTTTATAAAACCGGAATAGTTAAATAGTGTAGGGACTTCTCGATCAATCCTCTGCTCTTCCGCAGCGATTATCTTATCCAGTTCATCCTGTAAATCCAGATCACTGCAAGCTCCGTAATCAATAATATTTCCGGCGATGGCCAGTTCCACCGCTTTAAACAGCGGATTCTTTGCGGTTTTTACTTTATGCTTAAGCGTGGGATAAAGAGCCAAAGCGAGTTCGTTGCTCCGTATTTTAAGCTGTTTGTAAGGGTCGTGGTTTCCTGTTTCTTCGCGTATTATTTTATGTATTGTCTGCCCCATTTCCGGTGGTGTAGCGGATAATGAAAAAGCGGGCAAAACATAAGCGATCCTGTCGAGAATATTTTTAATGCGGCTTTCAGCTAATCCCAGCATAGTGCATGCTTGAATTGCCTGTTTAAAAAAACAGGGTATGCATTCCAGGTATGTTTTCATTATATGCCTCAATTATTCACATTGAGGACTTTCACATGGAACATCCCTGCCGCAGCATGGTGCATCATTCCCGCAGCGGGTGGTGCTATTTCCGGCAGAAGGCCTTAAGTTTCCTTTAATAATAATACCGGCACCTGCACTGATAATCCGTTCCACGCTGCCCGCGCATGCGGGGCATTGGATATCGGGACGCTTGCTCATGCTGTGGAAGACTTCAAAGATTTTTCCGCAATGCTTGCATTTATATTCATACGTCGGCATATGTGCTCCTTTTAATATTTTTTAACACCAAGCACGCGAAGGTCAAGAAGACCATGAAGTTTATTTTTAATTTTTTTCTGCTGATTTCTTTTTCGTGTTCATTCTTACCCTCATTAAAATTCTTAAGAACTCTTGAGGTAGTATCGGAAATACAAATCATCATAGTACATCTCCTTATTTGGTAAAATTGAAAGGTATTAAATTAAGCTTAAACAGAGCACTTTTCTATTGTTCCTGATTTATGCAATCAGGGCAAAATCCATAAAAATGGATTAAATGCTCTTGAATATTAAAATTATACTTTTTTTCCAAAGCGTGTTCTGTTTTGTTTATAAAGCTTTTTTCTTCGTCATTAAAATCATAATAATCGATAATCCTGCCGCACTTTTTACAGATCAGATGATGATGGTGTTTTTTATGTCCGAATACTTCGGTTAGTTCATATTTAGCCCGGTCCTGACCGAATTCAAACCGGTATACTATGCGCATCTGTTCCAGAAGATCCAGGGTTCTATAAACCGTAGTAAGACCGATACCGGGATACTTAGTGCGCAGCAGGAGATAGATGTCCTCCGCGCTCAAATGCTCTTCTGTGGTATTGAGAACATCGAGAACCGCTTCCCGGGCATATGTTATCCTGAAACCGCATCCTTTTAACATTTTTCCCCAGCCGTAGCCGTGATGCACCATTCATCTCCTTATTGTTAATGAAAACCATTTTCAATAATAGTTTACCGATAATTAATTTGCTTGTCAAGACAATAAATGAAAATGATTTTCATTTCAAATAATTTATGCTATATTTAAATGAAAGTAAAGATGGGATTTTATTATGAGCATTAAGATTACCATAGTGTATGATAACACCAGTATAAAACAAGAATTAAGAACGGATTGGGGGTTTGCCTGTGTCGTAGCATTGGAATCCGGTAAAAAAATTCTCTTTGACACGGGAGCGGACGGTGATATTCTGTTGTCCAATATGGACAAACTTTCTATAGACCCGTTATCAATTGATATTGTGTTTATTTCACATAACCATTTCGACCATATCGGCGGATTATCTCGGTTTTTAAATGTAAATTCCGCTGCGCGGATTTTTATTCCGCAATCATTAAAAGGATTAAAACGAGGGGAGCGGGTGCACAGTGTTGGTAAGAAAGCTTTTACAATTACTGAAGGTGTATTTTCAACAGGTGAGCTTAAGGATATTGAACAGTCCCTGATAATACAAACTCATAAAGGTCTGGTAGTAATAGCGGGCTGTTCTCACTCCACGGTAAAGCTTATTTTGCAAAGCGCCGGCCGCTTTGGAAAAGTTTACGCACTTATCGGGGGTCTGCATGGTTTTAATGAATTTGAGCTTATTTCCGGTATTTCGCTGGTATGTCCCACCCATTGCTCGGCTTATATTGAAGAGATAAAGAGAATAATCGGGAATAAATTTATGAGGGGCGGAGTGGGCAGAGAGATAATTATTTAGTTTTGAAAGGAGTTATTATACATGGAGCGGAATTCAGCGAGTCTCTATGATGAATATGCTCAAAACCCAATTAATGTGGGCAGGATGAATGATCCCACGTGTGCCGCCTGGCTTAAAGGCATTTGCGGTGACACCATGGAAGTATACCTGACGATCGAAGATAAAACAATTACAGACGCCAAATTCCATACTAATGGGTGTAGTTCCACATTTGCCTGCGGTTCCGTAATAACCGAACTTGCCGAAGGAAGGAATATCTATGATGCGCTTAAAATAACTCCTTATGAGGTGATAGCTCAATTAAAACAGCTGCCGGAGGATCATCATCACTGCGCGGTTCTGGCAGTAATGACCCTGTACAAGGCACTTGCGGATTATATGCTTAAAGCTTAAGCGTTTCCTGTATTTTATCAAGCAGGGTTTTTGCAGTTATCGGTTTCTGCAAGAATTGCGCATTGCTTTTTTTTATGTTCTTTGCCAGAGCATCATGCTCAATATATCCGGACATATAAATCACTTTTATCCGGGGGGAAATCTCAATAATTTTTTTTGCCACTTCAAAACCGTTTAATGATCCCGGCATAACAAGATCAGTAATCAATAATTGAATAGTCTTTTTTTGTCGCCGCAAGAGTGCCAGTGCTTGATCCCCGTTTTCCGCCGTAACAACCCGATAACCGTGTTCGGAGAGAATATGCTGAAAGGATGTTCTGATCTGATCGTCATCTTCGACGAGGAGAATGGTTTCATTTGCCGCTCTTTGTATCGGTTTTTTCTGCTTTTCCGGCAAGACATGTATATGCTTTTTTGCACGGGGCAAATAAATGTAAAATGTAGTTCCTTTGCCCGGTGTACTTTTTGCATAAACCGTGCCTTTACTTTGGGTTATGATGCCATGTACACTGGCTAATCCTAAGCCCGTACCGCTTTTTTTATCTTTGGTGGAAAAAAAAGGCTCAAATATATGGTCCAAAATATCTTTTGCAATCCCCTTGCCTGTGTCACTGACGGTCAGTCGTACATACGCATTAAGAGTTAGGGTAGGATTTTCATGACGCAGATCTTCCGAGGCAGCTACCTGTTCAGTGGTAATGGTGAGTATGCTTCCTTTTTTATGCATGGCATCTCGCGCATTGATAGAAAGATTCATGATTACCTGCTGGATCTGGCTGGGATCAATTCTGATAAAACATACCTCAGGCGTGAGTTTCATTTTTAATTGAATATTTTCGCCCAAAAGGTTTTTAAGCATTTTCTGCATATCAACAATCACTTTATTAAGATTTAATACCTGGGGCTCCGGTATATGCTTTCTGCTGAAAACTAATAATTGAGTTGTCATGGCAGCGGCCCGGTCGGCAGCTTTCTTTATTTCATAAAGATAGTCATAAATCGGATTGTCTTTACTAATTTCCTCAATTGCCAGCTCAGAGAAGTTCATAATCACGGTAAGTACGTTATTAAAATCATGGGCTATACCCCCGGCCAGGCTTCCGATTGCTTCCAGTTTTTGGGCCTGTATAAGCCGTGATTCCAGGCGCTTTCTTTGTTTGATTTCTTTTTGCAGTTCAATATTTTTCTGTTTTAAAGGATTAAAAAGCTGTTTGTTAAGCACGCTATAACCCAGAATGCCCACACTTATTAGTGTGGCAAAAGAGAGTATGGGAATGTCTATATCGAGGATTCCGCCGACTATGCAGCCCAAGAGAAAGATGGCTACGCTTAAAAAGAGGTAGTCCGCTTTTATCTGTTTGCGCTTAATAATAAAAAGAATCAGCGACCATGACAGGTAAAAGATGGGGATAAGGGCGGCCAGCAGACCCAAAGGCGTGATATCTGAGTGTGTTGTGCCGCTTTCTCCGATGTGATGATTGTATACAAGCTGATGTCTGAATAATGGTATGGCAATAATTACATTAGCCGCAACACCGATAAGTCCGAATATATGGTTTAGAACACTCTTTATTTGAACATAATTGGTTGTAAACAAGAGCAGTGCCGGCCCTGTATATAAAAATGCCATTGTGGCCAGCTCTCCCAGAAAGTCGGCATCACCAACCTTTACCCACAGAGACAGGCGGATTAAAAGCACAAAAAAAGCCCAGCAGGCAGCCGTGAAGGTATAAAGCGAGAAAAGGATATTAATGCTATTCTTAGGATTAGAGGTGAGCACCATCAGGGTGAGCGCTAAGGCAAGAACAGCGGCAAATGCATAAATTGTAATATCAACCCAAAATAAAAATGGCATTTTATAATTCTCTATTCTCTAAGAGAATTCTAATACTTACAGTAATAATATCAAATGTTTTAAGAAAAATATATGATATAATAAATTTCAGAAAGCCGATTATTATACTATATTATACTATATGAAGCGGAAAAACACCTTTTATATTCTTTTATATATCTTCCTAGTGCTTTGGCTCTGTGCGTTATGTCCGATTATTTCATGCGCCACAACCGGAGGGGCCGGCAGTCAAACGGGAAATCGCGGCGAGGACGTGGGCCTCGGAGGACCGGGATTTACTCTTTTTGGCGGTGCTCTGCCGGTTAACACAGCAGAGCTCATTGGCGGCGTGGTGGTGCTTGTCATTATCCTTGCCTCGGTAATTATTATCCGGCAGATTGTCTCAAAAAAAAAATAAATTATTGCTTAGGAGAAAATATTAACTATACTAATAATAAGACCAGGTAAGGCGGGTATAAAATGGATGAGAGAAGAAAAGCAGAAAGGATTAATCTTAAAATCGATGTGGAATACGATATGAGTGAATATCAAAAATGGGTGGAAGCACAGACAACAAATCTAAGCGAGAGCGGTATTTGTATTATTAGCAGTAAAGAAATACCTGTGGATTCACAGCTGCAGCTTAAGTTCGAACTCCCGGAAACTTATATGGTTCTCAATGTGTCGGGCGAAGTGTTGTGGAACGAATTTTCCTTGAATGATAATTATTATATATGCGGTATAGAATTTAAAAACGTTACCGAAGAAAATCGGAGGATAATTCAAAAATATATAAGTGCTGCAACCTTCGATGTAAGATAATCAGAATGCAAATCTTATTTCTACACTGAACGTAATAAAATTTTTTAAATAGAGCGTAAACTCATCCCCTTCATCTCCGCCGTTATAACTAAAGACGCAGGTGACAGGAAACATATTCTGTATATCAAGGGTGAGAGCCAGTTTTATGGTAAAGGAGAGGTCCGATAAGTTTATAATAGTAGAAAGGCCGGCATCCATGATATCAGTCAAAAAGTCTTGTTTTTCTAGACGGGCAAATACATAATACTTACCGAAATAAAAGGGAATGAACTCTCCTGTCGGGAGCAGATCGGCGGCGCTTTCATCCTCATGGCCCGCTTCATTAAAAAAGAACTCACCCTGTACGGCCCATTTTTTTAATTCACCGAACGATCTTTCAAAACCCACGGCAAAGGAGTAGGAGTCTTTATTAAAAGTAATGTTTTGGGAAGATATAAAAGAGAGGGCGTGCTCTGTATAGATATCAAACCCTAAAATATTTGTGGACAGATCGATACCGTACTTATTCATAAAAAAATCTCCGCCGGCATCGATATAACCCATCAAGCCGATCTGTGCATCCCAGACCGTAAAATCGAAGCGCACTCCGGCGTTTATAGTGTTTGCGAGATCATTTACTTGGAGCTTATCGCTGACAGTGTCGGAGAAATCTATGATCGTAAACAGGTTGGCTCCTGTAAAAGGGATATGTATTTTGAGAGCAGGAATTCCTGTTCTTATATCGAGAGTTTCCTGGCTATTAACGCGCTCAAGATTGATAAAATCCACCGGTGTCCAGAAAAATGAGGCACCCCAGGAATTGATCTGATTGCCCAATTTCACAAACACAGCCCTGGCAATATCAAAGCTCAGATAAAATTCGGACAGCACAAACTCAACGGCAAACAGATTATCCGCTTCAGGTGCGTATGCATTATCATCCGCGGTCTGAAAAAAGTAATTGCTTACGGAGTATGAAATATAAAGAGAGCCGGTACGCGGATCCGTAATTTTTAAAAAAGGTTTCCCCTGAAGGTATCCCTGGCTGAGATAATGATTAAATTCTATGGGCGTGCTTACAGTAGCACGCAGTACAAACTCTCCGCCAAACAGGATATCCAGTGCGTATTTTTCATCTTCCTTTATACCCTGTTCAACACTTTTATCAAACTCTTCCGTGTCAAAGATATCATCCTCAACCTTTTCCTGGGCAAAAGCAGAGAGTGAAGTTATAATTAAGAGAAGTACTGCTATCTTTTTCATACTGCCATCTCCTCTTGTACTGCTTATCGGGACTGCTGTTCCAGAAACGACTGCTTGAATACGGAATCATCAATCCGTGCAGTACTTACGTTTTCGTTGGTAATAAATGTTTTCTGCCCCTGTTCCAAATGGTTTACAGCCAGGAGTTTGGTAAAAATATAATTGTTGGCACCCACACGGCTGTAGTCGATGTAATAGTACGTGCGCAGTAGTGTTTCCGAAGCGGAGAAATTTTCCACTTTTACCGGCAGGCCGTCGGATTTTCTTACATACCACTTCTGAATGGGGAAGGTCACATCCAGTATTTTGGCATCCAGACGAATCAGGTGGCAGTCCCACTCCGCAACCCTGACGGATCCCAGATAGGAAGCTCGAAAGCGCTCCAGATTGGTAAGGCGGCCGAAGATGTCCGTGCGCACATCGCTGCTGCCGATATCGTCTTTACGGTTGCGGTATACGAATTCTCCTGTGGTGGGCAGGTAGAGGTAGAGGTTATCTCCCTGCCGCAGGTAGCCTTTGCCTTTTTCCGAGTTGGGGTAAAGAAAGAGGATGGTAAACAGCTCGCTCAGGTCGCGCCTGTAAATTCGGATGCGCAGCACTCTGTCCGCTTCACCTTCTTTTTTCTGTACAAGTGTGAAAAGAGTTGTGATATCGAATCCTTCCAAATTGAGCTTGCTCTCAAAATTTTCTATTATCCGGATGGCTTCCGGGTCGCTCTCGCTTTGAGAGAACGACGGTGCTATAATTATGAGTAGTCCAATAAATAAATATGTTAACCGCATTTTTATATTCATATAAACCTCCCTAAAATACATTATTGAGTGCATCGACCGGTCTGATCTTTCCGCCGAAACGGGCGGGAAAGTAAGAGAACAGGGCTGTTAGCAAGGTGATCGCTAAAAGAATAGCCGCCATATCACAAATATTCGGTAAAAGCGCCAAATGCCTGTCTGCCAGTACCAATGAAAGGGCTCCGGAAGGGGGCAGTTCTACTGTAAAACGCAGTAAGGCAGTAATTCCCAGTCCCAGTGCCAGACCGATACAGGTAAAAAGCAGTGCCAGAATTATGTTCTCCAGAATAAACAGGAGGGTTACTTGATATTTTTCAACACCGATAGTACGCATGGTTCCGATTTCTCTTAGGCGCTCATTAATGGTCATGCGCAGATTGATAAAAATAGACACGGCAATAATAAAGAACAGAATAGCGGCAATAAAAATACCGAAACCGTTAACAGCCCCCAGTACCGTGGAAACTATGCCTAAGGCTTCATCCAGGGTAAAAACAGTGAGCCGGATGATGTTTTGATCGGTTTCTTCTATAGTATAGCGCGCTGAAGAGCCTGTTATGGCCGAGATTGCCTCTTCGTTACTTTGCGGTTTGTATACTTCAAAACCGGCGGCGGCCAGGGCGTTTATGAGCTTTTCCCGCTTGACACTGAGTTCAGCAAGTGTAGGCAGGTAGATATACAGTGTGATCGCCGTATCGCTTTCAGCCAGATCCAGCTTCTGCAGGTAATCAAGGTGACAGAGGACCACTCCCCCTGCAAAAAAGTTAGCGGTATTGTGAATACCCGTAATTTTTAACAAGCCGGTATTAAAGGCACCGAAGCGTGTGCGCGTGGAGATAAGCACCTCGTCGCTTAAGTTTAAGCCGAAATAGTCCGCTATTTCACGGGGAATGATAATGGCATTGGGGTTGTCGGAGAAATCTTCCCACTCACCCTGTTCCAGAACAAGCTGATCGTTAAAACTTGTATCCAGTGCAGTGTCTATCCCGGTAAACTGCAGCCGTTTGGAAATGCCTTTATAATAGAGAGACGAACTTAAAATATAGCGCGGCAGCACCAGGCTGTCGCTTCCCAACGTTTTATGCACGATATCCGTAATCAGGGGAAAGTTTTTTACACCCAGGTAGGCCTTGCGTTCATTCACATACTGCCCCGTGATAGTAAGATGGCCTGCGGATGTTTTGATAAGATTATTGGCAATATTAACCCTGGCTCCGTTAGAAAAAGCGAAGACCAAAAGGAGTACGATGGTGACCACAGTATAGTTAATACCTAAGGTAAACGAGCGCTTTTTCTGCCGGAAGGCGTTTTTAAAAGCTAATGAAATATACATGTTTCATCTCTTCCTTTCTTTTAATTAATGTTCGCTTAAGAAAAAGCAACCACCTACGGTGGTGGCTTTTTCTTCCACCGCTCCCTCACATACCACCAGCAAAGCTGGTGGTATGTTAATTCATGGCCTTTAAGGGCAGTATCTTTGTGGCTACCCGAATGGGGTAGAGAGTGGCCAGCACGGAAACAAGTAAAATTACCAGCAGCGCCTGGGTGAAAGGGCTTAGGGAAAGCGTAAGCGGAAGATTTCCTCCCCCTACCAGATATTGAGACACAATGTCGGGCAGGGGAATTCCTGATTGCCCGAAGATAATAATTAACAGCAAACTTATTATGATTCCCCCTATGGCAAAAGCACCGTTTAAAATGAGGGTTTCCGTTAAAAACAGGTTGCGAATAAAGCCTTTTTCACCACCCAGCGCCCTCATGGTGCCGATTTCCGCGGTGCGTTCGACTATATTGATTATAAGTGTGTTCATAATAATAAAGGTGACAATCAAAAAAATCAGACCGACGGCCGCATAGATTATGGCCTGCAGGGTGTCCGCTATCTGGGCAAAAAAGCCGGAAGCCTCATCCCAGGGCGCGGTTTTAATATTGAGTGTACTCTGGTCAAAACGGGTGCGTACCTGTTCCAGCATGCTGTGGTCTTTAAGCTTTACCGCGATCATGGTATAACCCGAAAGCGCCTGGGATTCCAGTTGGCTAAAATCCAGGACAGCGAAATCTTCCTCCGTACCCAAAGAGAAGATATCATCCTCACTGGTAGAGGAGAAAATAGTGTTGAGCTCATCCGGCAGTGAGTCTGTGGTAACTCCGGTAAAATTATAGAGCTCCGAATAGGTAGTCATATCCGTAAAATTGATATAATCAAAAACATTTTTATAATAGATGGGTTCAAAGATGCCCACAAGTCTGGTTTTGACAGCATTAATGGAGCCGCCCGGTGTAAGTCCCAGCAGAGTGAGCTCTTCACCTACCGTAATCTCTACATCATAAAAGTTTTTATAGCGCTCATTCTGGGCCAGGCTGATAAGAATACCCTGCTGTGGAGTCGCTCTTGTCTCATCGAGACCGAAGAAACTGCCCGAAGAGATGTTGCTATTCTTAAAAGCTCTGTTATAGTTGTCCGGTTCCACAGCATAGAAGATAAAGGGGATTTCAATCGCTTTTTCCGCACGTTTTACAGAGATAATGGCATAGTTCTGGGCATAAGCTACGAACACGTCCACTTCGGGCATGTCTTGCAGAGTCTGCCGTACTTGATCGATATTTTGAATAACAGGTAAAGGAGTGGTAAAAGAAAAGGGTGAAGGTTTTTCCTGAGAACTGGCGGAGTAAATGATGAAATCTCCGGTAAAATTATCAATAATCGACTGTTTGGAAGCTTTGGCTGCCGAGAGGGCAAAGGTCTGGCCGAAAACCAACAGCATGGTGCCCAAAAAAACAAGTATGCCTATGGCCAGCATCCTGCTCTTTCTGCGGAGGATTGTTCTTACAGCCAATTTTATAATAATCAGCATACTTAAGGGCTCCTTTTAATTAACAATCATGCCGTCGCGCAGGTTTATGATCCTGCGGGCGTGCTCCATAATATGCTCATCATGGGTAGAGAACACAAATGTGGTTTTTTCCGTGTCATTAATCTCCTGCATCAGCGTAAGAATCTTATGGCCTGTATCCGTATCCAGGTTGGCTGTGGGCTCATCAGCCAGAATGATGAGTGGTCGGGTAACGAGAGCACGGGCTATGGCCACCCGCTGACGCTGGCCTCCGGAAAGCTCACTGGGCTTGTTTTTCAGTCTATCCTGTAATCCCACCCGTTCGATAATATGCATAACTCTATCCCTGCGATCTTCTCTGTTTAACTTTCTTTTCAGAAGCAGGGGAAACTCGATATTCTCATACACATTGAGTACGGGGATGAGATTAAAGGACTGGAAAATAAAACCAAGCTTCTCACGCCTGTAGCGGGTCAGCTCTTTATCACCCAATGTTTCCACCTCTTTCCCGTCAATAATAACGGTTCCTGCCGTGGGAATATCGATACAGCCGATTAAGTTTAAGATGGTGCTTTTACCGGAGCCGGAAGGCCCGGCAATGGCTAAAAAATCACCTTTTTCGATTGAGAGTGTGATGCCGCGCAGTGCCTCTACCTTTGTTTCTCCCAGCAGGTAACTTTTTTTAACAGCATTTAATTGAATTGCACTCATATTTCCCTCCTTTTTTTAAATTTCATTAATGTTATATATAAAAAATAATATATTTCTTTAAATACGTCATTAATAATGTCGTTTTTATTTTAATATAATTTGACTATGAATGTATAGTCAGTGTTATGAAGCTTGTTTCGGAGCACTAAGAATGCCGGTCACGGACGACCGGCATTCTTTTAGGGTGTTGGCAGTCTGTTTAAATACAGGCTCTGTTTATGATTTATAACAGAATCCCGAATTCAAATAATTAAGCTATTCATTATATTTATAAATACAGACATAATAATCCAGGGATATATGTAATAACATCTTCTCTGCTATTAGAACCGTCACTATAAAAAATATAAAGATTTCCACTATCACTAAACTGCATCACGGGTACACGAATAGATAATTTATTTAATGAGCTTTTTCCCAATTCCACCCATTGGTTATTGTCAAGTTTACGGCAATGAAATCCGTCAAAGCTGGCATTATATGTAATATATGGAATACCGTTCAAAAAACCCAATCCAATATCGTCGATTGAATAATTATATTGATAATCATCACCTATTCCCGGTTTTCCCACAACAATCCAGTCTGTTCCGTTGAATTTTCGTAATGTTGCTCTTTCAGAATAATTATCATCATTATAGAAAACATATAATGTTTCACCATCCACCCTGAAGATCATTTCTGCACCGCTATGTTTTGGTATACCTGAAATAGGATTACCTATGTCTGTCCATTCGCTACCTGTAAATTTTTTTACGTAAGCGTTTCCGTCCCATGAGATAAATGCCACATAGATAATTCCTGAACTGCTTTTCTTTATTTGAAGACATCTTGCAGAATCAGGAGGCAAGAATACGTTATCAAACATCTCCCATTGAAGGTCATAAGTTTTTATAATTACATCCGAATCAAGCAGATATTCACCGCATGCATATGCTCTTACTTCCATATCACGATAAACTGTGACATATACTGAATAATGATTCGCTATCATGGCGGTATTGCTTGTTTATGGATCTGTTCCGTCGGTAGTATACTTTATATGTGCCTCTTGAGTAGCCGAAGTAATTTTTAAATTTCTAAATGTGCCATACTTTCCGCTCTCAATACTAAAATCAGGAGCTTTAGCCTGCAGATATTCAATTGTAAGAGAGAGATCAGAAACATCACTATCTTCC